>NZ_VRUZ01000036.1:0-41693 GCF_008039485.1 Methylobacterium sp. WL69
CGCTTCTGCCGGCTTCTTGGCCGGTCCGGATGTCTGCTTCATCTTCGCTCCTCAGGGGCTACGATGAACCAGCCATCCTCCGTTCGTGAAGACCCTCATTCTGTCCCACAGGTGCTGACGTCGGACATCGGATCACGAGCGAGACAGCCTCGCCGGAGAGACGTTCCTCCTTGACGTGGCCATGTCGATCGACGGGTCGGAAGATTGGCCCACTATGTATGTCCGAGTGCGAGAGCCAGGCCTGTAGAGCGGCTACGGGACAATTCCGTGTTCGGCCGTAAGGAATGCCAATTTCGCGGCCCTTGCCTTCCTGATCGGTTTTCGAGAAGCGCAGCGTCGCAATGAGCCCCTGACGAACTTGCACGATGTCGTCGTGGTCGAGGCCTACCAACTCTGAACGGCGAAATCCTCCCAAAAAACCCAGCAGCAGCAACGCGCGATCGCGTGTATCTCGTACCGTCTCGTTGAGGCTGTTAAGCACGAGGACGAGGTCCTCCTTAAGAAGCGGCTTGGCTTGCCGCTGCGCAGTTCCGCGAGTGCGTTTAATTCCCCGCAGGGTCGCTCGCACAATTTCAGAACGGCACGGGTTAGGATGCCCGGCCATCTCATGAACCTTCGAGAGGGTGGCGATGCGGCGGACGAGAGTCGCCACGCTTAGGTCGTCAGCGTAGGCAGCGAGGTAGGACGCTACGTGCTCCGGGGAGGCGGGCAGCCGACCGCCCCACGCTTCAAAGTGAATGAGATCGGACTGGTAGGCACGGCGGGTACTCTCAGAAATGCTGTTTGCGGCAAGTTCCGCTACCCGTGCCAAGAGGGTGTCCTGTTCCTCTCTGACAGCCACCACAGGGCATCGATCAGCCCAAGTGACATTAATTGCACTTAGGTCAAGCTGTATACGATCGCTCCTGTTGGGGCCCGATAAGTGATGATTATGACGAGTGAGCGCGTCAGAGAGCATGGCGGACGCTCCCCATTACGGCAGCGCGGATCTCGTTGAGGCTGGGGACGTCGCTCCTTATCAGCGTCAGCACCTCGACCGCCTCTGAAGGGCTTAGACCCTGGCACTCGATGTCGAGAAGGCGCCGAAGCTCGAGGGCGATAGGCCAGCGCAGGCGGCGAGCAACGAGCCCACCTTCGACCCGGAAGAGAATGCCACCGAGCATGTCGAGCCGCTTAGCTGGTGGAATGCGGTCCCGGACCCACTTCGCCGTGTTTGTCTCGCCTGCCCCGAACTGATTCAAGGCAGCTCGGCCTTCGCGGGTATAGATGTCCAACGCCCAACCGGGTACGGGACCGATCATCGCTTGCTCGGGCAGATCGTCATCCTCGACGCTGCTCCCCTTTGGCTTCCTGTCGGCCATAAGCATTCCGACGAAGGGACACAAAACCTCTCGGGTGCGCCGGAAGCCCTCTCGCGCAATTTCGACCATCGTTGGCGGCGTCCCAAGCTCGTCGAGGAGATCGAACACGATGGTCGGCTCGCCTCGATACGCCCGGAGGTGGCGAGAAGGCCTACGATCCGTCCCAAGCACGTACCACAGAGCAAGTGCCCGCTCCTGCAGGGTGGCTTGGCTCAGCACGATCCGTCGCAGCTGATGGACCGACAGTTCGGCTTGGGTCTGACGGGCTTGTGTGAGATCGGGATGGAGTTCCACGCTCATGAGCAGATCGTCGGCCCCGCGACACTTAGGTGCCTCAGCCATCGCTTCGACGATGAAGCTGGCAACCTGCCACTCCCCACCGAGGGTTACGCGTATTCGTTTACCGCCGAGTGCGGCAGTCACAAGACCGACAGTCTCGGGATCTGCGGCTCCCACATCCTCGAATGCGATGCCTCCGCAGCGCCGCCAGAGCCGCTCAGGTGAGTCCGTCAGCAGCCTCGCTGCAGCCTGCAGGGCAAGGCGTGGGAGGCCACGGCGAATGGCCTTCTGGAGAAGGCTCATTGCGATCCATGGGGAGACTGGCAGAGGATCAAAGGCAGGGAGTTGAGGGCGTGATGCGATCTGCTTTCCAAGCTGATCACGGAAGTCTGCGAGTACGTCAGGGCCGAACATGTACCTCTCCTTGAAACCAAGGGAGGTCGAAAACGTCTGACCCTCTATGACTTTAGCTTAATTGCGGTACTGATAAAGAGGGCTGGCGACCACGGCCAATTTAATGCGAAGTCTCCGTCAATTATCTTCGCCGAACAGCCATAACGAAGTCGCAAAAAATGAAGAAAAGCTTCAGTGTCTCTGATCGGAAAGCAGTTCCTTTTTCCACCCTCAATCCTCTGCTAAACACTTGCTTGGCACTACGTGAGCTAAACACCCGGCAATGTGCCTCAACCTGTCCCTCAACTCATGAGGTACATAATTTTTGTCCCCACGATGAAGCCGGGTTTCTGGGGACATATATTTTCAGTCTGGCCAGTCCTTGAGCGGGACCAACCTCATGTTTTTTAAGGTCTCAGGCCATTGCGCCCACACCTTCTTTACGTCCCACCAAGGCTGCTCGTATCCTTTGAAGTGCTTCCGATAGACGGTCATTTTTGCCTGGGGTAGCAACTTGAGGGCTGGGCCGAGCGTCCGCCTTGCAACGCTATCTAAAAACAAAGTCCATATGTATTTGTTCTTCGGCGTTTCCTCCCCCGCAGGAGGGCCGGGCGGCGTCGACACGATATTGAACCCGAGGAACGGATTATCTAGCTTGCCGAGCTGTGATAAGGATTTGCCGAGTTTTTTTAAGCGCTTCTCAATTCGAACAGTTGGTACGGGGAGGGGCTTACCACTTGCCGCCATCTCTGCACTTTTCGAATAAACCGCGAGCTGATTACCGGTCGGCTTTCCAACGTAGATCGTTTTCAGCTTCGCTTGTTTTTCATAGGTTTTCGTAACCAGCACCTGCTGAGGAAGCAGATGGAAATGGTGCATCCGAATCCCTTGGACATCGACAGCTATGTCTAGCCGAGATATTTTGCCCTTCTCGTATAGGAAGTCCCAGCCCCCAATGGGCAGTAGGTGGTGCAATACCTCGCGCAGTGCTCCCATCCCGAATGGTCCCGCCCTCACGGGATTGAACTCAAGCCTCAGATCCGGGAAGTAGCTCTTCTTTGGGTCGAAAGAGATGTGAGCTGTTTCCTCCCCAAGTGCAATTAACTTCACAATCGCATATGCGGCTGATGGGTGGGCGTCCTTGAGCACATTGGCTTCTTGCAACTCGGCGAACGCAGAGTGGGTCTTGTTCCAGCAGCTGTGAGGCAGCTTCGCCGTAATGACTATTTTGTCGACAAGCAGGATGACAGTAGGAGTCGAGCCGCTTTCCTCGGTGCCCTGCGCAGGCGCCTCCGAGGATGTTTTCCCCTTGTTAGAGGCCTTCCAAAAATTCATCGGCACGGGGCATAATCTCGACGTCTTCCCGATCTAGCACCAACCTCGTTAACACTTCAGCGCGCGACCGCCCTCTCGCTAAACGGTCGCGGCTGATCTGATTGCTGGTACGGGGTACTCGACCCTCTCGATCGCCTCCCTCAGCTTGGTCAATGAGAGGCCCTGACCGTAGTTGTCGTGCGTGTCTTCGCCCTCGTGTCCCGCAATCTCTAGGCGGACCTCTTTAGGCACCCCAGCCTCTTTCATCGCCTGGATCATATTATGCCGGAAGCTGTGAAAGGTTGTTTTCTTAGTCCAGAAGCTGATCGCGCGGCCGTAACGACCCCAATGTTTCGTAAAATTTGCGGAGGGATAGCCGTCAAGCCCGAAGCTCACGTCCTCGAAGATGCGCTCGCCCTTCTTTGCTTTGGCGACATGATCTAAAAATCCTGCTTCAATCAAGGCTCTATGAATTGGCACCCTGCGGACGCCCGCAGCAGTCTTGATATGCTTATTCTCGTTTTCGCCCTTCGAAACGTCAAAGTACCAAATCTCACTCTCATGCTTCACGTCAGATTTGAGCAGCTGCACAATCTCGCCAAGTCTCATACCCGAATATAGGCCGATCCAAGGAATCCAGAACTTGCCGTCGCGGATTAGCATGTCGCCCGGCTCCATCCGACGACTAGGTGTACGATGACCAGTCAAAGCTGGTGACGTGAAAATCGTGTTCAGTTGCTCCGCAGAGTAAGGGAAACGCGAGTCCTTTTTGCTGCCCTTCTTGACAGCCGGCAGCTTCACATTAGCTCCTGGCTGTTTCGGTATCAGCTCCATCGCCTCAGCCCATTTTAGTGCGGCTTTAGCAAAGCGGAAGAGCTTTTCCTGAGTCGCAGGTTCAAGCCTCTGACCGCTGATGTTTGCAGCTGCGGCCTCCACAAGCGAAGTCTTGCTCTTCAGCTTGGCGTAGTTTGGGGGGACAGTGCCGATTACCTGTGCGAGAAGAGCTACGTCGGCTGTCGTGATGCTCGTAGCTGGCTTGTCCGCCCCGATCACTGCATAGGCAAGGCGGAGTGAACGCGAGAGGTCGCCGAGCGTCTTCTGCTGGTTTCCTGCCTTCCCAGCGTAGGCAAGATAGCGGTCGCCTAGCATTTCGAACGTTAGGACCGAAGGCGCAGTAGCTGGCTCTTCACCGGGTAAAGGCGGGAGGGTGTTGGTCTTCAGGCCTTCGAACAGCGGATCGCGGAGAGAAGCCTCATCGTACCTTCCCTCCAACCGCGCCGCGAGGATGCGGGCGTTCTCAACCCTAGCTCTTGCAACGCCTTCACATGCGTGCTGAACGGCCTCTAGCGGTTGCGACTCCATGTCTAAAGGCGATTGGGCGAGGAGATTGCGTGCGGCGCTGACGATATCTGGCCCAAACGATTGTGTAGCAAGCTGGTGGCGGAGCCGCACAATGTCCTCGCGGAGGCCAATCACCTCCGTCTTCGTGTCGATCATCGTGTCGCCCGGCAGGAGGCGCGCAAATTCCAGTCCTTTGTCGAGGCTTTCCTGCATGTAGGACCGGAGACGGTCATCAATCTCACTGAATGTCAGCTCGGGCATCCGGCCCAACTCCTCGAACAGCATCTCGCATGCCTCGCTCAGACGTCGCGCCCGCGTCCGAGCCATCAAGAGGTCGCTCGTTCGCAGCGTTGTTTTCACCTCGGTGCGACGTATGGCTGAGACGAGCGCTTTTGGCACTGCCATGCGAAAATAGAAGATGCCTTCGCGTCTGACGAGTCGCGGCATTGAGCGCACGCAGGACGTCCCTCTGTACCAGGATTCTGTACCAGAGAGAGGGGTCGGCGGTGGTGCCCGGAAAATTTGTGAGTTGCATAAAGCGGTTGCAACTAAAGTGGCGGAGACGGAGGGAGTTTCCCTGTAGGAACGCTAACCCATTGTTAACCATATAAGTGTTTGCGTGTGCTGAGGTTTCCGGGACATGACCAGGGACAAATCGGGGACATATGGCCCCCGCCAGGGGTCTCCCTCGTGCCTCGCAAGCCCCATCCCAAGAACGCCTACCTGGAGATGCACGACGGCCACTACCGCGTGACGATGGGCGTCCCCGCGCCACTGCGCGGCATACTCGGCAATCGCCTGAAGCACTCCCTCGGGACCAAGTCGCTCATCTCGGCGAACGTCCTCAAGGTCCCCGTCGTCAAGCTGTTCAAGTCGCGCATCGAGAAGGCCTGGGAGACCATCGGCGGACGGAAGAGGTCCGAGCTTCAGGAAGCCGTCTCGTGGGCGAAGGTGCTGGGCGATGCCGGCCTGCCGGGCGGCGATGCTCACGACCACTATGCCCAGCAGCTCCGCGAGCGGGTGGCCGAGATCAAGCAGAAGGGGTCTCGCTGGATCACGGATGTCGACGAGGACGGGGAGGCCTACGAGGTTGAGGTGTTCACGAACGAGTCCCTGAAGGCGGCCGAGACCTTCTCCGCGGTTGCACGTGGGACGGCGACGCCCATCGCTCTTCACCACGACGCCTACATGAAGACATTGAAGATCAAGGCGCGGTCCCTGACCGACGATCCGAGGTCGCTCAAGATCCTGCTCGACTGGTGCGCCGCGCGTGAGATCCAGCCCTATCTGGAGCGGATCGACATCAAGGTCGCCGTTCGCTTCATGGACGAGCTTCAGGACTTCACCGGCTTGAGCTGGGCCACCTCGGCGAAGTACCTCGGCCGGCTGAACCGGTACTGGACCTATCTCGTCCGGCGAACGCCCATCGACCGGAACCCCTTCGAAGGCCTGAACCTGGAGAAGCCGACGGCAAACCGCAGCGAGGAGGAGAGGTCGTTCAAGGACGTCGAGGTTCAGACCCTCCTGATGGGCAAGGCTGATCCGGGTATGATGGACGTCATGCTCATCGCGGCGCTAACGGGTGCGCGGCTGGACGCCGTCATCGACCTGCGGGTGGGGGAGTGCGCCGACGGCTGGTTCACTTTCAAGCCGCAGAAGAAAGAGGTCTCGGCACGCGACGTACCGATCCATCCCGACCTACGTCACCTCGTCGCCGCGCGCGTGAAGGGGAAGTCACCCGAGGACGACCTTTTTCCGGAATGGCCCGGCCCCGCGGCTACGGACTCGATGCGTGAGCGGAGCGCTTACTTCTCGAAGCGTTTTACTAAGTACCGGAGGGATCTCGGGGTCGACGAGGTGGTCGAAGGCAAGCGCCGGTCGCTGGTCAACTTCCATAGCTTCCGGCGCTGGTTCATCACCAAGGGGGAGCGCGCGGACATCGACGGCAACCTGCTGGCAGCCATCGTCGGGCACAAGCGATCGGGGTTGACCCTGGGCCGCTACAGCTAGCGTCCCGAGATGCCGGCAGCGATAAAGGCCGTCGCAAGGGTCAGGCTTCCTCCCCTCGACGGTAGCCCCATTACAGAGGCGCAGGCTTTGACGCCACGCAGCCGGAAGTCTCCCACGAAAGCCGGCCAGGCCAAATAGGCCAATGTTCGCCACTAGGTCGGAGGGCCTACCCATCATCGTGAACCGTAACGGCAGGTGCCGGCCGTTACGGCTGCTCGAAAGGTAGCAGTTACCTTCATGGTGCATCCTTACAAAAAAGGGGGTGTTCCATGGTTGCGAAAGCAGAGATCTACCAAGTGGCTGACCGCATGGTCGCTGAAGGCAAAGTTCCCAAAAACCGTGAGATAAGAGACCGGCTTAGCACAAAGGGTTCTCTGGAGGACATTTCGCCAATCTTCAAGCAGTGGCGTGAAGAGCGACGATACAGTGCGGCACTCGCCTCTCTTATGTTGTCAGATGCTGAAGCCACCGCATTAGCAAATGCGGTGGCTTCATTGAGGGCTCCATCTATGGCAACTAAAAAAGCGGAGGCTGCAAGCCCATCGAATGTTGGCCTCCCGGAAGCCACAAAGATTTTGACCGCTGATATTGAGGCCGAGCTTATTGCTTTGAAGAACGAGAATGCACGGCTTCGCACCGAGACTGTCGAAGCTCGCTCGCTGAAAGCTTCCATCTCCTTTTTGAAGCCAGTCCGTTCAAAAGGTGATCGACCAAAAGGGGTCTATGCCGCCACCCAACGCTTTTTCTGGAATGCCGTAATGAGAGAAATCTATGGCCTCCTCAAAGACGGCCCTAAAGACGCATCGAAGATATTAGACCAGCTTAATCCAGACACTTTGCTGATGGTTCAGATGCTAGGGAACGAAGCCCTCGACGAACCAGAACTTGTATCACAGATGCGAAAACGTAAAAACGAAGGGTACTACTTTTCCGAACCCATCGACCGTACTTTCGCACGAAATGGCAAAATCCGCGGCCGCCCAATTCTATGATAGATTGGCGGACAGGATCGGGGCAAGCCAGACGCTGAGGGCGTCTTGAATGCCTCCGATCTCGTCATCGTGGTGCCGTAACGACGAAAGTCAGCCGTTACGCAGCATCCGTCCAGAGCTCTACGGGGACCCACCCTTCTGGGTCCATATCTTCCGGTTCATCAAGTTGCTCGCGTAGCGGGGTAGTCGCAATGAAATGCTCTATGTCGAAATAGCTCTGCTCTCCCATCGACGAATGCATTTCCCATCCGCCTGGATCGCAGCCAAGCGAGCTTATCATCCTCTTGCGGATATCGTCTGTGTCGAGAAGGCGTTCGGTATATAGGTCGGCAAACAGCCTTGCTGGGACGATGCGCCCGCCTATCGATACGTCGGCTTCGAATGGCTCGATTTGGTTGTGCTCGAACCACGTCGGGAGGTTCCGCAGGTAGTAGCGCCATCCGAAGGTTTCTCCGACGGCCAACGGAGCGCCTGGAGCCATCGGGACGACACGGAACTCGCCCCGGACGCTCTCGATGATGCCTTCGCATCCGTGGTGGCGTCCTACGACATGCTGAAGCCCACGCGGCGGGTAATGGGGCTGTGTCGGATCCTGATATTCGATGGGTCCGCCCATCTGCAGTATGTTGGCTGCCGCCTGAACGGCCGAGTGCCTTTCCCAACCTCCCGGATCTCTGCCGAGGTCGGCGATCATCCGCTCCCGAACAGCATCGGTCGTCACCACCGCTTGGCTATCCATGTCCACAAAAATGCGAGATGGGACCACCTCGTACTCTATGAGGAGCTCTGCATCGAGGATGGCAATCCGGGCGATCTCGAACCAAGCGTCCAAGTGCGGCAGGAGGTATTTGGACCCGGCAGACTCGTACTCGCTCAGGTGCAAAAACGGCGTAACGGGCTTGTAGGAAACTTGACGGAAACGGCCCTGAACACCATCGATCAGGCCCACGTTTTCGACCGTTTTCCCTGCCAAACCCGTCAAATCCCTAGTTAGGCCGCGGGGCAATGCTTCACTTATAACCCCATCTTTGAGCGCTTCACGCCTTGCGGCGGCAATGGCCTTGGCGGAATTTTGACGGAAAAGGGACCCGCCGGACAGTTCGTCGAGCTCCAGGAGAATGCCCTCGACCGATGCCATGGCGGAAGCGAGGTACTCCTCATCGAACATGCCATACCTCATGTGGTTCTTAGTGAAGACGGCATGGCCCATCCAAACCATCTGCTCGATAGCATGGGCCTTGGGCACGCCGTACAGCTTGCGCGCCTTGCGCATCTCGGTACCCATGAAGTCGCGAATACAGGAAGGCATGAAATCGCGGATACCCAGAGCCTTGCAGAGCGTTCTTGTCTTTTTATCAATGATTGCAAGCGTCGAGTTGACCCAATGGTCTTCTGGCCATCCGCGAACCTCAGCTAAAATCGCATCAGCAAACGGCAGGATCGGGCGCACCTTCTTTGTTGGGTTCATAGTGGCAGGTAGCAGGTTGAACAGACGTGTCCCTTCAATCATGCTCGTGCTGTGTGCTTGCAGTGCGCACCCGGGCCTTGAAGCCCATGTCAACGTGAGAAGAAACCAGCGTCTGAGAAGCTCATCATCTGCCGCAGCTTCAATTAAGCGAGCCATATTCTCCAATGTCGGATGCTTATTTAGCGGCTTTGGGTAACTCATATCTAGCTTGTCACAAATAGCCTCGACATTCGACATTACCCTGTGTCGATTATTAATGAAGAGCCCGTATGTCTCTCCCCATTCCTCTACCCAGGTGATAGCCGCCGAGGCAAACCTCATTGCATTCGCCATATAGTTCGGCGCTCGGCCTTCCTTCTGATAGCGCTCCAGAATTCTGAGTTGGAATGGCTTAGTGAAGCGCCCAACAGTCACAGTAATGTCGATTGCCTGGATTGCTTCGACCAAAATCTTAGTTGCTCCGCCCCAGGTATCAGTCTTGAGGTTGGCGTTCTTCAAATAGCAATCTAGAACGACCATCATATGAGGGTCTTGCGCGAGGCCCGCCGCGTCTTGGCCCTTAGCCTTAACAATGGCGACAAGCTTCTCCTTTGCCTCATCGAGATCTGCAGTGCTCAGCGTAAGGCGGCGGTTCTTTCCCGTCTCTGGGACATACCAAAAGTAATAGAAATTCGGCGAATTGGGGACTTGATCGATCCAGTATACACCATACTGGAAAAGTCCGCGAGACTTAGGCTCCGGCGAATTAAGCTTTCTATACATGCAAAAACTGCCCATCAGATCAGAAGATTTCGATTTTATTAGATTTTTTATTTAACAAGCATCATCAGCTTTTTCTTGGCTTCTTCAAAATCTGTTGTGCCAAGCGAGTAACAGCGGAGATTTCCATCTCTCTCATCGTCTTTGACGAGGTAGTAGTATGGCGATCTTGATCGAATGCAGAGTTTGTGCCCCTTGTATTCCCAGTTGGTTGGGGTGAACTGTTGTTCAATCGTTCTAGGCATGGTGGAACATAATCCTGTAGAATGAGCCGATTTACAAAGTTGATGAGTTCGTCGCGCCGATAAAAAATTGTTCGCTTTCGGCGGAGGAAGCCGATGCGTCCTTCCTGTCGCGCATGCCGTAGTTCCTTGTCCTCAAGGACATGACCAAAGGCGGCGTAGGCCTGGGTCTCAGTAAGAAAGCTGTTTGCGAGGCAGCCAGAGTCGTCTGGGTTGGCATCACGACGATCTTCGATCTGCCTATCTCGCCCAGCGGAACTGGGCTCTTGGTCCGACATCATCGGAACCTCCAGTGCATATTTGATTGATGTGATGAATTCTCTGGAAAGGAACTTCCGGCCAGCGTTACCGGACTGTGACTAGCTAAACGGACCTCGGCGGATCCGTTTGGCTAATGCTGAGTAGCTATTTTATGCGATGGCGCCCGGCCCACTTGATCGAAGCCGCCGTAGATGTTGGCGGGGGGCAGGCGAACGAGGGTGGAGAACCCGGATTTCCTCAACGATGGCAATGACTGTCGGGTAACGGGAAAGAGATCACGTTACTCTCTGTCCGGCGCCGAAACTTGGCTTCCAGCGCCATTTCGTCGGCAAGCTGCATTCCCATGTCGACCTCGGTCAGGATCGAGCCGATGAGGTCGTCGAAAGTTTGCGGATCGAGGGTACGCCTTGCCCTCATCAGGTCCATGAGGACCGTTCCAATCTGCTCGTCGGCAGTGTCCCTACTCATGGCTGCCTCCCGTGCTGATCGAGCCGTCATCCTCAGCGCCAATCTCGGGCGGGGCTTCGGTGATGGCGCCTGCCATTTCGAGCTCGGTGCCCCGAGAGCCCATCCCTCGGCTGAGCGCCACGAACGGAAAGCGGATGACATTGCACCGCTTCGGACTCGTCGGAGGGGGCTCGTGGAGCAGCCCCGAGCGCCGTTCGGCCTCGGCCATGGCAGCCGCCCCAATCTCCTTCATGATGGCCCCGGCCAACGCCCTGAAGTGCTCCGGAGCGATGACTCGCTGGATCATGGAGAGGCGCTGGTGGACCTCCGTAACGAGTTCGGCTGACGTTACCTCACGCATGGTTGCCTCCTGTGATGAGCAGGGGCTCGTCGGTGACGGTTGGCTTCCGCTGAAATTCACCGATGATGCGGCGCAGTCCCTGGCCGTCGATGATCCGTGATGTGGCAAGAACGTGGGCCACGGCGTCGATCACGTCGGCGTTTGCGGCGACCTGCGATTGAGCCTGGGCATACAGCCGGGCGAGATCGCGCTCTACGACCGCTCTGAAGGTCGCATCGGTTCGCACGAGATCGATGGCCTGTTCATCGGTAGCTCGCATGGCAAGGCTTCCACCAAGGCCGAGCGCGGCGTGGCAGGACGCGATGATGCGGGTGGCGGTTCCGAGATCTGACGTGGGATGGCCCCCGGAGCCCGCGGAGACGGCGCCCCAGTGTTCATCCGCCGCCCTGCCGGCGAGGATTGTCACGACGTAGGCATTGAGCTCTTCTCGGGTGGGCGAACCCGAGCACAACAGCTTGGCCTTCATGTTGCCCGCCGTCATCCCGGTGGGGATGATGGAGACGTGGGAGACTTCCGAGACCCCCATGATGACGGACAGGCACGCATGGCTCGCCTCGTGTCTTGCCGTCGAAAGGATCTCAGCCGGGGAGCGCCTGTCCGGCGGAGCGATCTCGGCCATTAGGTCAGAAGCGACCATCGGGCGGCCGCCGATCCTAGCGGTCCTCCTGGCTGCCTTCACCCAGCCGGCGATCTCCGCACCCGTGGAACCTGCGCCCAGGGTCGCGAGGCCTGATAGGTCGAACCCCGCCAGGTCGTTCCCGAGATGCTGCCGCATGATGCCGGCGACGGCGCTCGCATCAGGACGCGGCAGATGGATGACACGATTGAGCCGGCCTGGGCGGATCAGGGCCTCGTCGAGCGAGCTCGCATGGTTGGTCGCGCCGATGATGACCAGCTTCCCGGCGTCGCCGGAGACGGCCGAGTCCAGCGCCAGCAGGATGTGCCCAATGATCGGCGTCCAGTAGTCCCGATTGCGGCTGCCGAGCGCCGATCTCCGGGGGAGTCCATCCAGCTCATCTAGGAGTAGTACCGCCGGTCCGTTTGCAACCGCCTGGGCGAGAAGCGTGTCGACGAACTTGATGACCTCGTTGATGTACCCGCCGGTCGATGAGAACCAGTGGGCGACCGAAGTCGGGACTAGGGGCATGCCCAGCGACTTGGCTACCGCGCGGGCGAAGGTGGTCTTGCCCAGGCCGGGGTCGGACGCGATCACCACGGCGCGGTCAATCTGGTCCCACGCAAGGTGACCCTCGCGCCATAGCTGCACGTCATCGATGAGCTTCAGCGCCCATTCCTGGGCGCCCTGGTAGCCATGGAGATCCCGGACGTGAGGGACGTCGCCGAGATGGGGATCGGCCATCGACCGAGATCGCGTCATGGCAGTCAGCCTGCGCACGCAGCCAGCCGCGGTAGACTGAATGCGGATGGCCGCGCACAGGTCGTGGAAGGAGAGGCCCGAGGCGACCCTGGGCGGAAGCTTGCGCGGGCGCTGCTTCGTCACCTCCCGGATCGTATCCGAGATGACCCTGTTCGAGGGCGTGGTGATCTCGATGCGGATGTCGGCCCCCGCCACTAGGGCAGCTGGGAGATACCGTTCCGGAAGGTTGGAGATTCCGACCACGTTGTGGTTGGCTGAGAGGTAACGGCCAACTTCGTCGTTACCCACCTCGGCGCGGTCCTGGAGACGGGAAGCCCCAGTCCTAGCCACGACGTGGGGGAAGGGGCCGAACCGCCGTAGGGCATCCTTGATCGGATCAACCCATTCGGCCGAGGGGACCTGGATGACGACGCCTACCGCGAGGAAACCTTGGATGCGGGCGCAATCCCGGACCGAGAACGCCTCTTCCAGGACCGCCCGCGCCAGGACGCTGGAAACGGGACGGGCCTGATGCGGTTCGAGTTCGGAGTCGGCGACCTCGGCGAGGTAGTCGTCGAGGCTGGAGGGCTGCTCGCCCTTTGCGAGCGTCTTGAGAGATGGTTGCTTCTTGGCCATGGGGCTGCCTCCGTCACGAGGCAGCCGGGCTCAATCGAGCGCGCCGGTCAGGCCTCGGGGGTTGGATCGGAAAAGAGTTCGGTGGCGCGGTTCTTGGTTATTCGAAGTTTCATCGGAAGCCTCTGGATGGGCGTTTCGCCATGTTCGGCGGGACCGGCCTCCTCGCGTCGGGGAGGGTGCTTGCGGCGGTCAGCGAGAGGGCTTGCTCGCCGTGGCGATGCGATGATCCAGCGTTACCAGGACGGCCCTCAGGGTGCCGGCGAGGCCATCCTCGCAGCGTGCGGCATCCTCGAAAATTCGACGGATCACCGTGGCGAGAAGGGCGTCGGTGCTGATCGCACGCGGCGGCGGGTCTGCGAACGATGGATAGGACTGCGTGTGTCGGGTCGGGGTATCGGTCATGACGCTCGCCTCGGACGGAGGCGAGCGGACGCAAACCGGTCAGGCCTCGGAGGAATTTCGGGGAATGGGCGCTGGTCCGCCGGTCGGCGGCAGGGCTATCCCTATGAGGCGGCGATGGGTCGACACGGTCCTGGCCCAGGCGATGAGTGATGCTCTCGAACCCGCGATATCGGGAACGGATGAGGAACGGAAATAAGGAACGTCGGCGCGCGAAAATCAAGCCCGCCGGAAGAAAACAACGGGTTTGGCGCTCGGAAATCAGCTTGGGGGTGTGGATCCCTTGGATATCTTGCCGGGGACGGCAGTACGCGAGGACGGGATCTTCAGCCCGATTAACCGCCAAAGCCGGAACGCAAGTTCCGATAAGTGGTTAGACTGTCAGGATATTCGAACTTCGCCGAAGATGGGCTTTAGGCTCCTGGACCCTCCATAGCGACGTTGTCCTGATAGCTCCGGACCTTGGGTGCCGGTTGGATGCCATTAGCGCTGAGGTCGTCGTGGACGGTGCCCCCTTCGATCCTGCCGAGCTTCAGAGAATACTCGCAGGCCTGACTAGCAGCCATGACGACCTGGGCGTCCGGATCCGTACGCTGACCCACACCACCAAGAGCGGCAGCGCGGACGTGCGATTGCATGGCCACTATTTTCCGTTCCGTGGCGGGAAACCCACCGTCGAGGAGTTCATCGAGCTGCTGACGACCAAACTCGTGTCGTTCTGCATGTCCCGGAAGTCCATCAACGCCGCCCAGGAAAAGTGGCGCGACCTGCCCGCCGAGAAACAGATCGAGAAGGTCCTGCACCTGCGCAACAAGGCGTTCGACCTCTTCAAGAAAGCCCAGCGCAACACCAACCGGAACGGCGAATTCGGGGAGGTCATCACCTACCTGCTGATCGAGTACGTGCTCAAGGCGCCTCAGCTCGTTGCCAAGATGAGCCTCAAGACCAACCGACAGATGCCCATTCACGGATCAGACGGCATTCACGTCAGCTTCGACCCGGCGACGGGCGGCCTCTCCCTGCTTTGGGGCGAGTCCAAGTGTTACGCTTCGGTCACGGATGCCATCTCGGAGGCGGCTGGATCCGTCGCCGAGAACCTCCGGCACGACAAGATGGGGCATGAGCTGTTCCTCATCGAGGAGCATGGCGACCTCTCGGCTTTTTCCGAGGCCGCCCAGGAAGCGCTCATGTCGTTCCTCAATCCGTTCAACGAAAATTACAACAAGCGCATCGATAGATCGGTCATCCTGATCGCGTTCGATTTCAAGCGATTCGCGGCCATGAATTCCCTTAAGCCCCATGAAGTGGAGGCTGCCTTCGAGGCCGCCCTCCGGACCGAGCTCGACGCATGTGCGGTCCGTCTCGACGGGCATCTCAAGAAGCATGGGATCGAGCATCACGCGCTCGACGTGTTCTTCCTGCCGGTGCCGTCCGTGCATGACTTCCGAACCGGGTTCCAGGACAGGATCGGCTGGGCCGCGTGATCGAGGCTCTGGGCGACCGGATCTGGGGCGCTGACGAGTTCCATGTCCGCAGGGCGGAACTGGGCGGGGCATGGTTGCAGCGCGAGCTTGGGATCGATCAGACGCTCGCCGTGTCGGATGCCGATCTCCTGCGCTGCGTGCAGGCCGCGACGATCCTCGCACTATCCGGCATTCCAGAGCGCCAAGGGGCGGCCTACGGCATCGCGGCTTGCGCGGCGGGCCTTGACCGCGAGGATCTACCCGGACTGGCGGGGGTCCTGCGTATCGTCCTGACCCGACTGGGCAACTTTCCCGCCCTCGCGTCGTCACCCCACGTCGAGACCTTCCGCAGGTTGCCGTTGCTCTCGGCGCTCGCGGAGGAGGTCCGTCGGGACGGCAACCGTATCGACATGGGTGACGTCCCGGTCGACCTCACCGATTTCCAACGCGACCTATGGCGCGATCTCTCCGACGGGGCCAACGTTTCCATTTCGGCACCCACCTCCGCCGGCAAGTCCTTCGTCCTGCAGTCGTACCTGCGAAGCCTTGCCCGGGACGGGAAGCTTTCCGTCGCATGCTACATCGTGCCCAGCCGGGCACTCATCGCCCAGGTTACCGAAGCCGTTTCCAAATGGCGTCGTACCGACGACCTGCAGGACTTCCAGATCGTGAACGTGCCGCTGTCGGCGGAGACCCGGCTTCCGAAACGGGCGATCTACGTGCTGACGCAGGAGCGGCTCCAGGCCATCATGGGAGCCCACCCCGAGTTTCATGCGGACGTCGTCATCTCCGATGAGGCGCAATCCATCGAGGACGGTTCCCGCGGCGTCCTTCTGCAGGACGTGATCGACCGGCTGATCGCCAAGCGTCCTGGGGCGCAATTCATCTTCGCCGGACCGAACATCCGTGACCCTGGGATCTTTGGCCGGATATTCGACCTTTCGGAGATGAAGCCGGTGTCGACGCGTTCGCCGGCGGTGCTCCAGAACCTCATCGTGGTGAAGACACGCTCTCCCCTCCAAAAACTCGTCGTCGAACGGATGGCGGGCGGGGGGCGGCTTCCGCTCGGGCATGTCGAGATCGACGGCCCGTTGCCCAGCATCAGGGAACGGTTGGTTCGCGTCGCCGAACGGTTCGGGCAATCGAAGCCATCCATCGTCTACGCCAATGGCCCCAGCGACGCGGAGCAGGTTGCACTCGGGCTAAGGGAGGTCTCTGCGGCGGATGCGTCGGAGGACCCTCGGATCCTGGAGCTCATCACCTTGGTCAAGGCCGCGGTGCACGAGCATTACGATCTCGTGAAGTGCCTGGAGAAGCGTGTCGGGTTCCACTACGGCCGCATCCCGGCAATCGTCAGGCGCGGGGTCGAGGCGGCCTTCGCCGACGGCGGCATCACCTACCTCGTTACGACCAGCACGCTGATTCAGGGCGTCAACTTCCCGGCAGCTAACCTCTTCGTGTGCAAGCCGAGGAAGGGACAGGCAGGCCCGTTGGGGACCGCCGAGTTCTGGAACCTCGCGGGACGCGCGGGTCGCTTGGGGCGCGAATTCCAGGGCAACGTCTTCCTGATCGACTACGACGATTGGGAGACGAAACCGGCCGACGAAGGGAACGAGGTCGACGTGCAAAGCGCCCTAAGGCGCACGTTGTCGGGGAGCTTCGAGGACGTCGTGAATTGCGCGCTGGAGCCTGCCCCGAAACGCGAAACGGCTGGAGTCGTCGACGTCGAGGCGACCTTCAGCAGATTGCTGTCTGACCTCGGATCCGGTCAGCTGGGCCGGACACTGGACAAGTGCGGGGTCGGGCGAGCCGATCAGGTTCGTCTCGTCGAAGCCCTGGAACAGGCGAGGATGCGGATCACCATCCCGCCGGCGGTCCTGGCAAAGTCCCCGACTGTTTCCCCCCTCCGGCAGCAGCGGCTGGCCGGCTACTTCGAGGCCGAGATCAAGGGTGGGGGCTTCAGGCGCCTAGAGGAGTTGCTACCTCGCCATCCCCGCGACGAGGATGCATGGATGCACCTCAGCGAAGTCTTCCGCGTCTGTCATGAGGAGCTCATGGGCATGGATGTGCCTAGATTGCATCTTCGCATGGCGGCGATTGCGGTGAAGTGGATGCGCGGGGAACAGCTTCCGGAAATCATCGAGGAAAACCGGCGTCGCGATAAGGACAAGTCTCTTTCCGCGGCGATCAGGGGCACGCTGAAAGACATCGAGGAGGAAATCCGGTTCAAGTATTTCCGCCTGACGCTATGCTACTTGGCGATCCTTGAGCATGTTCTGGTTGCGACGGGTCACACGGACTACGTCAAGAGCCTGCCGCCGCTGCCAGCCTTCCTTGAGGTCGGCGCGTCGGATCCCACGATGATCAGCTTCGTCGGGCTGGGTATATCCCGCTTCGTCGCGAGTACGCTCACGGACCGGACGCTGAACAAGCGCATGGACCAGGCGCAAGCGCTTGTCTGGCTCAGGGACCAGGATCTCGAAGCGATGCTCGGGACCGGCCTGATGCTGGCCGACGTGCATAGGGCGTTGGCGAATGCGCCAGCCGCCTAGGTAGGCTGGCGCGGTGGCTCAGGCTCCAGCCCGCGCTGGGGCAACGCAAGTCTTGTAGGAGAAGCGGGACCAGGTGCCGTCCCGTCGCACGGCCCTGAAGCACTGCGTCCCGAAATCAGCTTTTTGCACCTCGAAGTGGTCGATGCCATCGCCCGACCTCTCATCGTATTCGGGATGCCTTCGGAATAGGTCGCCGAGCTCCGCCGCATCCTCATCGGATACCCGGTCCCCTGGCCTATATCGCCTCAGCATGGACGCGAAATGCTCGCGCGCTCGTAATTGGTTGTCGAATTCTCGCGAGGCGAGGACCACTGGTTTTCCACGCGCCATATCTGCGTCTCCGCTTGATCCAGGCTATTTAAGGTTGTGAGTGCAGCCCTTCAAGATTGTCCAACTGATCCAGCGGATGATCATTAGCCTGTTTTGAGATCGCCTGGTGGTGCTTCAGGAGCGCCGGCGAAGGGTGGCCTCCCAGCAGCTTGGTGGAGTTATGCAAAAAATCTCCTGACAGTTCTACGGAACGTATGCCCCGGCGGTCCTGTAGTCTCAGATACCCGACCGGCACGATCCAGGCCTAGCATCCTGTCATTGCCAATGACCGGAGTACGGCCATGACCGAACGCAACAGCCCAGCAGTCGAAGCCATCATCCAGGAGGCACTGACCACCGTGAGGCCGACCCAACTCCTCGCCGAAGCCGTTCGAAGGACGACTAAGGGCGGTCGCTGGAAGGGAAGACTGAAGATGACCCGGGACGAGGCGCTGGCCGCCACGCGGGTCGTGACCGACCTGGTGCACCGTCATGGCCTGAGGGCGACCACGGTGCTGCAGCGTGATGGACGGGCTTCGGGACGCGGCCAGACCTATCGGTTCTTCCTGACGGAGGAGGAAATGGCGACGGGCGCGATCTCCCCCGAACGTTCCCTGGCGAAGGGGATCTCGGCCCATGTCGACAATGTCCGGGCGGTGGCGGCGGCCGCCCGTTCGGCCGGGTGCGAGGTCGACGAGGACGCGATGATGGCCGAACTGGCGGACGCAGTCGCGGGCTTCCTTGATCAGTTCCGGGACATGTCCGACGAGGACCCCAACGCCGAACTCGCCCGGGACGTCTGCAGCATCGCCACATGGCTGGCCAAGCCGAGCCGGCGGTTCGAGTTGGTCCGGTGCCTTTCCGGCGCGAACCGCCTCGACCTCGACTACGACCGCGTGACCGGCGAGATGTCCCACGTCGGGCAGGACGTCAGCTCCTATGCCTATGGCGTCATGCCCTGGGTGGCGCTGAGGACGCGTGCGGTCGCCCGTGGGGACTGCATCGTCTTCCGCCGTGACGAAGCGGAGCTGGCCGAGGAGACCCGTGACAGGGAAGGGGGCGGCTTCTCCTTCTACGCGAGCCCCAAGATACACGAGATCGGGCGTGAGGGTGCCCTCGTCTGCGAGAAGGTCGGGCTGGGGGTATGCGTGGACGGTGCCCGGGGTCTTCGTATGATGTTCACGGTCGACCACGTCACGTGTGCGAGCACCTCGTTCTTGATGAATGCGGCTTCCGGTCCGCCAAGGATGCCGGGACATCTCGCCTGCCCGGGCATCCCGGAGATCGGAAGCCCGAAGCTCGCTTCGGATGAGGTTCACTACGTGCAGGTCGCATCCCCGCTCGAATACCTCTGCCCGGACTTCGAGGCCTACGTCGCCGAGGCGTTTGGCGAGGAGAGCCAGTACGGTATCGGGGAGGCCATGTACGTCCGGCGGTTCCTCCCCGTCACGCCCGAGACCTGCCGGTTCCTGCTGGACGGTGGCGGTCGCGATGCCATTTTCGCCTGGCGCCACTTCGCCGCCGTGGCCGAAGAAAGCGTCCTGCCGTCGTCGGCAATCAATGACGAGGGCGCCGAGTCCTGGCTTATCCGGGAACGGTTCTCCGAACTCCTCTACGACCGTGGGGAGAGGGGCTTGGTCGGGTTGCTGGAAGCCGAGTCGATGAACAGGGCGCAGGCCTACGACGACTTCCTGATGAGGTCCGAAACGGGGGCGCGCAGGCGCAAGCTCGAATTCCGGTCGCGGATGCGGGGGTAATCGCCTGGCGAGTGCTCGGATTGGGGTACCGACGGTCGCCCCGATCCGCGATCAAGTCGTCGACGACTTCAGGCGGCGGCGACCACGGGCAGTTCGTCGAGTCTGGTGGTGTAGCGGGGCGAGCGCATCTCGAACTTGGTCGACCACTCGCGCTTGGGGGCGAACCCGGCCGCGCCCGGTACGACCGCCCCGCGTCCGAAGCGCCGGTTGCAGGCGTCGAGAGCCTCCATCAGGGCCGCCCCCATCTCGCGGTCGAGTTGGCCGAGGCCGGGCATCGCCCGTTGCGAAGCGGCCAGCGGCATGAGGTCGGTGGTGACCACCCCGGCCTTCGAATAGCGGTACCCGTCCCGCCAGGTCTTCCGGACGCCGTGCGTGGCGGCCTTCACGAGGGCGAGGGTGTCGTTGGTCGCCTCAGGGAGCGTGACCACGGTCGAGACCGAGCGCTGCGGACGGTCGCGGTCATGCTCCGAGGTGTGGAAGAAGACCGTGACGTGGTTGGTTGCCAACCCCTCGCGCCGGAGCTTCTCCCCGAGCCTGGACGCGTGGGTGGCGACGGCCTGCTCCATGGTGGCGCGATCCTCGACCCGCTCGGAGAACGACCGCGTGACGGCGCATCCCTTCCGGGTGGCGGCGACCGTCTCCAGGTCGAGGCAGGGGGTGCCGCGGAGCTCGTGCACGAGGCGCTCGCCGACCACGGTCATGGTCTTGCGGGCGACCTTCGGATCGAGGTCGCGGACGTCGGCGGCGCTGTCGCATCCCAGCGCCTCCAACCGCCGGGCGTTGGCCGGCCCGACGCCCCAAATGTCGGCGACCGGCACCCGGATGATCCAGTGGTCGTACTGCTCTGGATCGGTCAGGTCGCAGACCCCGCCGAGCACGGGGTTCTTCTTCGCCACATGGTTCGCGAGCTTGGCCAGCGTCTTCGTGGGGCCGATGCCGACGCAGGTCGGAATGCCCGTCCAGGCCCGGACGGTCTCGCGCATGTCGCGGGCCAGGGACTCCCGATCCCTCTCGCGCACGTCGGAGATGTCGAGGAAACTCTCGTCGATGGAGTAGATCTCGATGCGGGGCGAGAAGTCCCGGTAGACAGCGTTCACCCGGGCCGACATGTCGCCGTAGAGGGCGTAGTTCGAGGAGTAGACCCTGATGCCCTGGGCCTTGCACAGGTCACGGATCTTGAACCAGGGCTCACCCATCTTGATGCCGAGCGCCTTGGCCTCGTTGGTCCGGGCGATGGCGCATCCATCGTTGTTGGACAGCACGATCACCGGCAGCTTGGCCAGGCGCGCGTCGAAGACCCGCTCGCAGGAGCAGTAGAACGAGTTGCCGTCGGAAAGGGCGTAGGCCCGGGCGCTCATTCCGAGCGGCGCCTCGGGCTCACCGAGCTGGACACCACGCCCCAGACCTCGATGACGGCGTCGGGGGAAAGCTGGAACTCGGGGAAGCGGGGGTTGGCGAAGTGCAGGGTGATCCGCGGACCCTGACGCCTCCAGACCTTGAATGAGCGCTCGCCGTCGATATCGACCACGACGATGTCGCCGTTGCGCGGTGTCAGCGACCGGTCGACCACGGCGAGGTCACCGTCGTGCAGGCGGGCAAGCAGCATGCTGTCGCCGGAGACGCGGACCAGGAAGGTGGCCGGGCGGTTGACGATCAGCAGGCGCTGGAGGTCGATCTCCTCCTCGATGAAGTCGTCGGCGGGGCTCGGGAAGCCGGCCCGGACTGGCTTGGAAAGAAGGGACACCGGCATGGGAAAGCCGATGGTGACGCCGCTGACCTGCATGGTGCTCCTCCGCGAATCCAGGAACAAAAGCAGAACACGTTCGCGCGGTTCCGTATAGCGGCTACGCTTGGTCGGGGATGCACATTCTGGTGGGGCCGGACATGCCCGGCTCGACGTCTCGGCGCGGTGTCAGGCTACGCCGAAGGCCCGATGATATCGGACCTCGCCCTGCGAGTGGTTCCCGCGTAGGCGCAGGCATTGGAAGAATTCGGGGGGCACTCCGGCGAGGGAGACGGCCGGATCGGCGAGGAAACCGAAACGTCGGTAATAGTGCGGATCACCCAGCACGACGCAGCCAACGGCATCATGCTCGCGCAGGCTGCTCAGTCCCGCCTCGATCAGACGCAAGCCTATTCCCTGGCCGCGATATTCGCGCTGAACCGCCACGGGGCCGAGCCCGAACCAACCTTCGGCCGTGGCCCCCACCACGACGGGCGAGAAGGCAACATGTCCGACGATTTCGTCGGCCAACGTGCAAACCAAGGACATGCTCAACGCGCCGTCCTCGCGGAGGGCGTCCACGATATCCGCCTCGGTGCCGCTTGCGTGGGGCGCATCCCGGAAGGCGGCGGAGACAAGGGCACGTATCGCGACGGCGTCGGAAGGGTTTTCTGGACGGAGGACCATGCCGACCGCATACCCTGTTCACGTCGCGAGGTCAGCTGTGCGAAGCGGCCTGCGGCAGGTTCGCCGGGGTCGGAACGCCGGCATCCAGGACCGGTTCGCATTTAGGGGACCGTCTCCCCGGAGCTTGGTCCCCTTGCAGTCATCGCCGCCACGGTTGCGCTTCCTCGTCGCCGAGAGCGAGCCACCGGACGCACGCGAGAAGCGTCGCGAGAGCGTGGGGAAGTCGTCCGGCGAGACCTACGTCGAGCTCCTCGGCCGTCTTGCGCCGGGCGCCATCTGCCACCGGATCATGCCGGCGGACGCGGATTGCAGCCTTCCGGACGGCGAAAGCCTTGGCGGGTACGATGCCGTCTTCCTCTCCGGCTCGCCCCTGTCGCTTTACGAGGAGACGCCCGAGGTCAGGCGTTCCCTGGCCTTCATGGGCGCCCTGTTCGGTTCGGGCACCCCGTCGTTCGGGTCATGCGCCGGGCTGCAGATGGCGACCGTCGCCGCGGGTGGCACGGTCCGGCAGAACCGCAACGGTCCCGAGGCCGGCTTCGCCCGCCGGATCGTGCCCACGGACGCTGGACGGTCTCATCCGCTGCTCAAGGGCCGCTCGGCTGCCTACGATGCGCCCAGCATCCATACCGATGAGGTCGAGACCCTGCCGGACGGGGCCACGCTGCTGGCGCTGAACCGGTCCACCGTCGTCCAGGCCGCCGAGATCCGCCACGACGGCGGCACGTTCTGGGGCGTCCAGTACCACCCCGAGATCGGGCTCGACGAGGTGACGGGAGCCCTCCGGCGCCAGGCGGACGATCTGGTCGAGAGCGGGCTGGCGCGTACCCGGCGCGAGGTCGAGGAGCAGGCCGACCTCGTCGAGGCCCTCCATCGCGAGCCCGACCGGCGCGACCTCGCCTGGCGGCTGGGCCTGGATGATCAGGTGACCGACGAGGGCAACCGACGGATCGAGATCGTCAACTTCATCGAGGCCCTCGTCATCCCGACGCGAAACGCTCGACGCGGCGGATGACCGAGTGTCCTCGAACGGGGACAGCGCGGATTCAAGAAACTCGTGAGGCCCGAATCGTCGAACCGACGATGGGGTCGCCTAGTTTCGTTGAAGGGGCTTCGAGCGGGCCCTCAAAAACGAGACGCGGCGGAAAGCCGTGCGCCGACCCCAAAAGGGGTCACACTGCGAACCCCGAGGAAACCTGATGCAACCCCCCAAGTTCGACGAGAGCAACATCACCTGGCGGACGCTCGACTGGCTGCCGCACATCGCCTTCTTCGTCTACAAGGTCGACGAGGAGAACCGCATCGTCGACGTGGTCTTCAAGTTCGCCGCGAACCAGCGCGTGATGCTGCACCGGCATAAGAGCCCCTACGTGACGCTCGTGATGCAGGGCGAGCTTCGGTTCTACCGGCAGGACGGCACCCACAAGGAGACGCGCCCCACGGGCAGCTACGTTTCGGGCGTCGCGAACGGCGAGCCGCATCTGGAAGGCGGCGGCGACGAGGACGCCATCGTCTTCTTCAGCAACCGCAACATCGAGGACGCGCTCTACGAGTTCCTCGACGACGCCGGCAATGCCGTCCAGGTTCTCGGGATCGCCGACTTCAAGGCGCAACTCGAAGAGCAGGTCGCGACGGGCACGTACGAGAAGGTTACCGCCAGGGCCGCATGAAGGCGCGACGAACGCCGGGGATGCGGCAATCATCCCCGGCGTTCGTCGGCGACCGATCTGGTTAGCTCGTACGGACCCGGACCTGTCCCCGGCCTTAGAGGCGTGTGGTGAGGGTGGTCAGCCAAACCGGCGAGGCATTGACCAAAGCGGTCTCGGCCGCCTTGTCGTAGCCCGAGGCGATCATCAGGCCGGTCGCGACGAGGATCAGGCCGAGAGCCGCCTTCAGCCCCTTGCCGAGCCCCATCATCCGGTCGCGCCAGCGCATCAGCACCTCGCGCGAGAGGGTGCCGAGCAGGAGGAGCGGCAGGGCCGCACCGAGGCCGAACAGGAGCATGGTCAAGGCAACGATGCCGAGGTCGCGCCCCTGGGAGGCGAGCAACGAGGCCGCCCCGAGGGTCGGCCCGACGCAGGGGCTCCACACCGCCCCGAGCAGCATCCCGACACCGAACTGGCCGAGCAGGCCGGCGGTCGAGAAGCCGCCGAACCGGCTCTCGGTCCAGTTGCTCACGGGGCCCGCCGCCACGGCTAGGCGGGTCTGGGCGGCCGGGACCATCAGGACCAACCCGATCAGGATCAGCATGATGGCCGCGCCGGTCCGGAAGATGCCGGCATCGAGGCCGATGGCAAAGCCGACGGTCGCCACGAACAGGCCGATGATCACGAACGACAGGGCCAGGCCGGCGGCAAGGGCCGCCGGGCCGAGCCTATGCTCCGACGCCGCCGCGCCGAGCACCAGCGGCAGCAACGGCAGCACGCAGGGGGACAGCACCGAGAGGATGCCGGCGAGGAAGGCGAGGCCCAGGCTCGTGACCATGGCTTGGCCTCAGATCGCTTTGTCGAGAAGCGAGGAGATCGCCTCGGGCTTGGTCTCGCCGGCCGAGCGCCCGGTCTCCTTCTCGCCCTTGTAGGTGATGAGCGTGCTCTGCATCGTCGCGCCGAACTTCTTGACCACGTCCTTGCGGCTGTCGAAGTCAACGTCGAAGACCTGCAGGTCCTTGAACTTCGGGTCGGCCTCAAGCTTCGACAGGATCGGCTTCTGGGCGGCGCAGGTGGTGCACCACGGGGCGGTGATGTGCACCAGGATCGGCTTGCCGGCCTTCTGGGCGGCCTCGAACGCGGCGGGGGTGTAGGTCATCTCGGCGGCGCCGGCGGCGGTGCCGAACAGCATGGGAGCGACGGCGAAGGCGGCGAGCAGGATGCGGCGGGTGGTCATGGATGGTGTTCCCGTGATGGATGGCTGGGGGTGGAAGTCGAGGTTCAGTTCGAGACCTGCGTGATCGCCCGGTCAACGTTGACGCGGGCCGACCAGTCCTTGGCGCTGTCCTGGCCCTTGAGATCGATGAGGCGGGCGGCGGTGACGTCGACGTTCTTGAAGTCGGCCCCGGCGACGGTCGCACCGGTGAGGTTGGCCCCCGACAAGTCCGAGCCCATCAGCACCACGTTGGTCAGGTCCGCGTCGGTGAGGTCGGCGTATTCGAGGCGCGAGCGCCCGAGGTTCGCCCCCTTCAGGTTGGCGCCCTTCAGGTTCACCGAGACGAACACGGCCCGCATCAGGCCCATGGACTGGTTCTTGATGTCGGCGCCGCCCTTGAGGTCGACCAGCGTCGCCCCGGCCATGTTGGCGCCCTTGAAGTCGCCGATGGGCATGGACCGGCTGAGATCGGCCCCGCTCAGGTTCGCGTCGCGGGCGGTGATGCCGAACATCTTGGCACCCACCAGCTTGGCGCCCGATAGGTCGGACTTGATGAACCAGGCCTGTTCCAGGTTCGCGCCGGACAAGTCGGCGCCGCGCAGGTTGGCCTTGTTCAGGCGGGCGGTGCGCAGGTTCGCCCCCTTCAGGTTCAGGCCGGACAGGTCGAGACCGGCGAGTGCCTTGTCGGACAGGTCGATGGGCTTGCCGTCGGCCTTGGCGATCAGCGCCTCGACGTCGGCGCGGGTCATCTCGGCCTTCGTCATCGCGGCCGAGCCCATGTCGGCGCCCAGGAGCAGGTCCTGTTCGGCGTGAACTGGGGCAACCAGAAAGACGGAGGCGAGCAGAATGGGGGCGAGGCGGCGCATGGTTTTCTCCCGATGGTTCTGCCCCGGGCCGCGGGAAGCCTTTGCTTCCTCATGCCGTCGCCCGAGCGGATTTTTGTTCTCTAGGGACGGTGGTACTGAGGACGTTTCCAAGCGTCTGTGACCCAGGTCACCGAAGGCTGTGGATACCCAAGTTTCGCGCATCGACCGGGGCATGGTGGCGTTCAATGACCGCCAGCCCGAGGAGGAAGACCATGCAGAGCGCCCATCAGGTCGAGCGCTGGATCGAGCGCTTTCCGCTGGTCCGAAATTTCAGCGCGAGCCATCTGCAGCTCGCGCGGGGCACGGTCGCATTCCCCATCCTGGAAGCCGGGGCGATTGCTTACGAGCTTCAGGACTCATGCGCGAACTACCTCATGTGCATCGACGGCCGGACCCGGGTGTTCCGGATGTCGGAGGGCGGCCGGGAGATGCTGATCTACAAGGTCGGCGCCGGCGGGACCTGCGTCCTCACCACCCAATGCCTCCTATCCGGCGGGGGCTTCCCGGCGCAGAGCATCGCGGAGGCTCGGACCGAGTTGGCGGCTTTGCCGGCCGATACGTTCCGCCAGCTGATGCGCGAGAGCGACGCCTTCCGGGACTTCGTCCTCGACGATTACACGAGGCTCCTGTCGGCGGTCTTCGACCTGGTGGAGGAGGTCGCCTTCGCACCGCTGGAGCAGCGCCTTGCGCGTCGGCTGTTGGTCGAGGCCGACGCCGAGGGGATCGTTTGGAAGACGCATCAGCAACTCGCATCCGACGTTGGCAGCGTACGCGAGGTAATCAGCCGCCTCCTCGGTGAGTGGGCCGACACAGGCCTGGTCGAGGTCCGTCGCGGACAGGTCCAGCTTATGGATCGCGCTGGTCTGGCGGCTGGAAGGACGGCTTGATTACCGAAGCGCGCGGGGCCGGGGGTTCAGGGCCCCAAATCCGCAGACGTGACTGAAATCGCGCCAACGCCGTCGCGACAACGGGAAGCACGAGGAGGTCGATGCGCACGTCCGACTGCAGCACCTTGAGGCCCGAGGCGCCGTCTCCCGCCTCCATGGCCGCGTAGCCGAGATCCTCCAGAACCTCGGTGACTAGCATCCGCACCGTGGGCTCGTCGTCGACGACCAGCACCCTCTCGCCGGCCTTGGCCCGCGCCGCCGTCGACAGGTCCGGGACGGCCTCGAACGTCTCGGCCTCGCCACAGTGACGGGGGAGGTGGACGCAGACCATCGTGCCCTTGCCCGGCTCCGAGTAGATCCGCACCTGCCCGCCGGATTGCTTGGCGAAGCCGTAGATCATGCTCAGGCCGAGACCGGTTCCCTCGCCCATGGGCTTGGTCGTGAAGAACGGGTCGAACGCCTTCGCCACCACGTCAGGCGCCATGCCGGTGCCGTTGTCGGAGACGCAGAGCGCCACGTACGGCCGGTTCGCCATAGGTGCTGAACCACGGTTCGGGGTGGACCGATGCGCGCGGACGTCGGATCACGGTTGGAGGAATGCACCGGCATCGAAGGCGGGCCGGAGCGCATGGAGGCACGGCGCGGCATCGCGCCGATCCGCTTCGCCCGATGGGTCGTGCCGCAAGTCAGGAGGCGGGGACGACCATCCGGAAGTGCAGGCCGCCGTCGTCGATGGTGCGCTCGAACCGCCCTTCCAGGCTGCGCTCGATGGTCTGCTTGAGGAGGCGCGACCCGAACCCGGTGCCTTCAGGCTTGGTGGTCCCGGATGCCGCGGCGCCCTCGGTCCAGTCGAGGGTCAAGGCGTGGTCGACGACGCGCCCGACCAGCTTGAGGCTGCCGCCTCCGGACAGGGCGCCGTACTTGGCCGAGTTGGTGGCGAGCTCGTGGAAGATCATCGCGTAGTCGTTGACCTTGTCGGGGCTCGCCACCGCGGCGTCCTCGACGTCGACCGAAATGTTGGCGCCGTTCAGGTACGGCGACAGGATGCGCTCGGCGAGGTCCTTGAGCCTGACGTTGCCCCGGTCGAGGCTGTGCGAACGGGTCGCCATGGTCGTCGCCTCGTGCAGCACGCCGAAGCGCTGAGACAGGTCCTCGGCGAAGAGAGGGGTCGACTTCGCGTCCCGGGCGACGATGGCGGTGAGCGCGCGGGCGACCGTGAACATGTTCGAGACGCGGTGCGCGAGCTCGGACGTCAGAAGGTGCTCGGCCTCTTCGGCCCGCTTGCGGTCGGTGATGTCGAGGAAGATGGCCTGGACCCACTCGCCGACCTTGCCGGCATCCCCGCCGACGCCGCGGGCCGAGATCCAGCGGGCGCCGGCACCGTCGCCGATGCGGAAGTCGAAGCTGTAGGGCTGCGGGTCGGTGGCGCTCGCCGCCCAATCGAGCATCATGCCGTGGCGGTCCTCCGCGGCGACCTTCTCGAACAGGGCGTCGATGGTGACGACCGACTCCGTCGTCCCCCAGAACTCACTGCAGAGGTTGTCGAGCTGTGCCAGGCGCCGTTCCGGAGACCAGGCCCACAAGCCGACGCCGCCGCGATGGATCGCCCCGGTGAAGCTCTCAAGCGTCCACTCCTCACCGGTCAGCTTCGTGCCTTCAACCATGCGTCTTCCCGAACGGAGCATTGAGCGGTGCGACCGCGTCGACGCGGCCTGGCTCTGGGAACTCCCCTCGGACGCCTTTGCTCCGACGGGCATCGCCTCGGCCGATGCGGTCGGCCTCGACCACCATCACGAATGCGGGAGCGCCCAGGCCGGACCAGGGACGGCTCCGGCAATGCCCGGCCGCAATCATGAGGGTCGTACGGTCGGGAGAAGCAGATGACGCAGCGTTGGCACGCAACCAATCACCTTAACCTGTGTTGCGACACCATGACGACGAAGCGCTCAATGGAAGCCTCGGCCGTCCTCGTCGTCGAGGACGATGACCTCGTGCGCCTTTGCGCGGTCGAGATGCTGGAGGATGCGGGCTTCTCGATCATCGAGGCCCGCCATGCCGACGAGGCGTGGTTCATTCTCCACGAGCGCTCCGACATCGGCGCACTATTCACCGATGTCGACATGCCGGGCACCATGTGCGGGGTGACCCTGGCCGGACGCGTCCACGACGCCTGGCCCGATATCCGCCTCGTCGTGACCTCGGGACGCCAGCGCTTCGCCGACGGCGAAATTCCCGACCACGGCCTGTTCGTTCCGAAACCCTACAGCGCGGGCCAAGTCATCGACGCGATCCATGACGCAGTCTGAGCGACGTCCGGGGACCTTCGATCGTTGGCGGCTCATTGTCGGAACCTGACGGCGGCGGCTCGTCGCGAGCGTCTGCAACGAGTCGGGAAGTGGCCCTGACCCTTCGCCCCGGAGGAGACGTTCCGCTTCGCAACTAATCCGGTTGTAGGGCAAACGGACGGGCCCCGACCCATCCCGGCCACGCTGACGGCCATCGGCAGGTCCCGAGAGCGGCCATTCATCAACCTTGGCTCGGGGTGGGGAGCGGAAGCCAACGGCAACGCTTGGAGCGGACGTGATCACCGCGAGGTGATGAGATCCTTGATCCGCGCGGCGAGCGTATCCATCGCGAAGGGCTTGGTCAGCACCTGCATGCTGGGGTCCAGGTGCCCGTTGGTGATGACGCTGTTCTCGGCGTAGCCGGTGATGAACAGCACTCGCAGGTCGGGGCGTCGTTCGCGGGCCGCATCCGCCATCTGGCGCCCGTTCATCCCGCCGGGCAGGCCCACATCCGTGACGAGCAGGTCGATGCGGACGTCGGACTGGAGCACCTTCAGCCCCGCGGCGCTGTCTCCCGCCTCGATGGCGGTGTAGCCGAGATCCTCAAGCACCTCGGTGACCAGCATGCGCACCGATGGCTCGTCGTCCACGATGAGCACCGTCTCGCCCTGCTCGGCGCGCGAGGCCTCGTCGAGCTTCTGCGCGAGCCCCTCCTCGTCGGTCTCCCCGTAGTGACGCGGCAGGTACAGGCATATGGTCGAGCCCTCCCCGACCTCGGAGTAGATCCGCACCTGCCCGCCCGACTGCTTGGCGAAGCCGTAGACCATCGAGAGGCCGAGCCCAGTGCCCTGCCCGAGCGGCTTCGTCGTGAAGAACGGCTCGAACACCTTCGCGATGAGGCTCGGCGACATGCCGGTCCCGGTGTCGGTTACGCAGACGCTGAGGTACTGGCCCGGTGCCATGTCGTGCTGGCGCGCGCCGCTCTCGTCGAGCCACTTGTTCGCCGTCTCGATGGTGATCCGCCCGCCGTCCGGCATCGCGTCGCGGGCGTTGATGCAGAGGTTCAGGAGCGCGTTCTCAAGCTGGCCTGGGTCGATCAGTGCGGGCCAGATCCCTGCCGCTCCGACCACTTCCATATGGATCGCCGGCCCGACCGTGCGTCGGACGAGTTCCTCCATGCCGGTGATGAGCCGGTTGACGTTCGTGGGCTTCGGATCGAGCGTCTGGCGACGCGAGAACGCGAGCAGGCGGTGGGTGAGCGCCGCGGCCCGCTTGGCCGCCCCCTGCGCCACCGTCATGTACCGGTCGACGTCCGTGAACCGGCCCTGGTCGATGCGCTTCTGCATCAGCTCCAACGAGCCGGAGATCCCCGCGAGCAGGTTGTTGAAGTCGTGCGCCAGCCCTCCGGTGAGCTGGCCCACCGCCTCCATCTTCTGCGATTGCCGCAGCGCCTCCTCGATGGTGTGAAGGGCCTCGGCCTGCTCCTTCTCCGCCGTGATGTGTCGGCCGCTCGCGTAGATGAGGTCGCCATCGGGCGCAGCCACCCACGAGATCCAGCGGAAGCCCCCGTCCTTGTGGCGGTAACGGTTCTCGACGACCGGCAGGCTCTGGACGCGGGCGTGCTGGAGCGCACGGTCGGTCACGCCTTCGTCGTCCGGGATGAGGAATGCGAACAGGGGTTTGCCGACCGCATCTTCGGATGTCCAACCGAGGATCGCGGTGAAGGCCGGATTGACGGCCTGGAAGACACCCTTGCCGTCGACGATGACCTGGATGTCCTGGGTGTTGCTCCAGAGCCGGTCGCGCTCCTGCGTGCGTTGATGAACCTGCTGTTCGAGCGTGTCGTTCAATTGGCGGAGCGCTTCCTCCATGCCCTTGCGGTCGTTGATATCGCTGAAGAAGATCGCGACGCGGTGGTCGGCCGGGTCGCCGACGCGCAACGCGCGCACGTCGAACCAGCGCCCGAACACGTCCGCCTTGTTCTCGAAGTGCGCCGGCTCGCCCGTGAGCGCAACGTGCCCGTAGGTGTCGAACCAGTGCCGCTCCAGGTCCGGGGCGAACTCGCTGACCCAGAGACCGGCGACCTTGGCGCCGGTCTGCCGTTCGAAGGCCGGATTGGCCTCCACGATGCGGTAGTCGACCGCTCGGTCCGCATCGTCGAACTTCATCTCGACGATGCAGAACCCGACGTCGATGCTCTCGAAAAGGGTGCGGTAGCGCGTCTCGCTCTCTCGGAGTTGCTTCGAGACCGAGCGCCGCGCGATCTCGACCTCGGTGCGGTCCATGACCCGGCGGGCGAAGGCCAACTCCTCTGCGGACCAATACTGGGCACGGTCACGATGCAGGCAGAACACCACTTTGAGATGCCCGTCCTCCATCAACGGCAGGTTGGCCATGGACCCGATGTCGAGTGCACGAAAGCTATCGACTTGTCCCACGGTGCGGGGATCGACGGTCACGTCGGCGACCGCGACATCCTCGCCGCGCCGCAGGGCTTCATTGAAGTTGCCGTAGTCAGCGAAGCTGTGGCTTCCGGCCGCGCTGCGCTGACCCGATGCCAGCCAGTCCCGTGCGATGACGATGTGCTGGCCCGGCTCGTCCACATCGCCGTAGGCCGCGCGCGAAAGGCTGAGCGCGTGGCCGACGGTCTCGGCAGCGGCAAGGGCCATCGCCTGCGGCGTGTCCAGCGTGCGCAGCCGCTCAGCGAGCTCGACCAGCATGCCCTCCATGCGCCTTTGCTCGATGTCGATCAACACGCCCGGGAAGGTCAGGGCCGCCCCATCCGGGGCGAGATCGACACGCCCGTTCGCCTCGATCCAATAGTAGCGTCCGTCGGCGCGGCGCACGCGATACTGATGGGCGTAGGCGCCACCCCGCGCGATCACCTCCTCGATGGCGACGGCCAGACCCGCCTGGTCGTCGGGGTGCACCGTCGCCACGATCTGGGCGAGGGGGATGCCAGTCCTCCCGAGCGTGAGATCGAGCCCGAATGAGCGGGCGAAGCCCTCGTCGACGGTGAACCGGTCGGAGGGTATGTCCCAGTGCCACGTGCCGATGATTGCGCCGGCCGAGAGCGCGAGTTGCACGCGCTCGCCGTTCTCCCGCGCCAGCGCCTCGCTCTCGCGCAGGGCGTCCTGGACCAGTCGACGCTCGGTGATGTCGACGATGAGCATCGCCACGCGGTCGTCGCCGGCCGGGAAGAGATGGGCGTCGTACCAGCGGGCAAGCGGCGCCGCCTCGCCCTCGAACCGGATCGGCCGCTTCGTCCGGACGACCTGCCCGTAGGCGTCGTGCCAGTGCTGTTCGATACCAGGCGCGATCTCGGTAGCCCAGCGCCCTACGGCGTCCGTCAGGCCCGTGTGCTTCTCGAAGGCCGGGTTCGCCACTAGGACGCGGTGATCGACCGCGCGTCCGTCCCCATCGAATTTCACCTCGCAGATGCAGAATCCGGCATCGATATTCTCGAACAGGGTCCGATAACGCACCTCGCTCTCGCGCTGGCCCTTCTCACCGTCCAGCCGCTCGTAGACTGCCGACAGCAGGTGGGCGAGCGTCTCGAAGAAGGTGACCGCGTCCTTGTCGAACGCGGGCACCTCGGTCGAGGCAAAGGAGATCACGCCGCGCAGGCTGCCGCGGCTCATGATCGGAAAGCCGGCGTAGGCGTTCAATCCGATGTCACGGGCGGTCTGGTAAGCGGGCTCCTCGCTGTTCTGTACATCGGTTAGCATCAGCGGCCGACCCTGCTCGGCGACGATGCCGCAGAGCGGTGCGCCGTAAGGCATCCGCTGCAGGAAGGCTTGCACATCAGCGCTCGCGTTGAGCGAGTGGGTCAGGCGTAGGTGTCGGCCGTCCTGCCAGATGTCGTAGATGTAGCTGCGGTTGAACCCGAGGGTGCCTGCGCTCGCGGACAGGATGGGATCGAGCACCGCGGCGGGGTCGGTGGCGGTCAGCAGGGCCTGCGAGGCCTTGGCGAGAACCTCGATGCGCCGGGCCTGCCGCAACTCGGTCCGCTGCCGTTCCAGGGCCTGGTCGCGGCCTTCGACGGCGCGGCGCATCTCCAGCAGGTTCGCCACTTGGCGTCCGAGCGCCCTGAGGTCGTCGGCCTGCTCCGGGGTCAATCCGCCGGGCCGGGGCACGGTGTCGATGACGCACAACGAGCCCAGCACCTGTCCTTCGAGGGTGCGGAGGGGCGCGCCCGCATAGAAGCGGATGTGCGGCTCGCCCGTGACCAGCGGGTTGGTCATGGTCCGCGGATCGGCGGTCAGGTCCGGGATGACGAGAAGGTCGGGCTCGACGAGGGCGAACTTGCACACCGAGCTGTCGAGATCGGTCTCGCAATGGGGGAAGCCGACGCGGGCCTTGAACCACTGCCGGTCGGCGGCGACGAGGCTGACGAGGGCGACCGGCGTCGCGCATAGGCGCGTCGCGAGACGCACGACGTCGTCGAAGCCCTGCTCGGGCGGGGTGTCGAGGATGTCGTGGGCGGCGAGCGCGGCGAGGCGGGCGGTATCGGCCACCGCGTACGGATTGGTTGCCATCTCGCGTCAGGCCGACTTTTGCCCGGGCAGCGGTCCCACTACCTCGGTGCGGGGCACGAGGATGGTGCCCTCGCGGTCAATCATTTGCCGCAGGGCCGAGCGCACGACCTCGCTGGCGCTGGCGTACCGCCCCGACGCGACTTGTGCCCGAAGGTAGGCCTCCAACTCTTTGGTCAAGGCGATGCAACGGGTGGGCGTGCTGGACATGGGTTTGCTTTCGCACGAGCGGCTTGGGCTATCAATCCTTATCAACATCACGTTTTACGGCGCTTGAAATCACGCTGTGCGACCGTTCGCCGGACCATCACCGGCGATGCGCGGATGTCCCCGAGGCTCGACCTTTTGTTCACGGCTTCTGCCGATGATGCGGCCATCGGATCGGGGTGGCGGGCATGGTCGGGAAGAACGAGGTCTGGAACGCGGCCGCCAGGATACGTGCCAGGCCGCCCGGGCCGGACGGCAGGAAGGAGCGGGTTTCCGTTCGGAACGTGAGGAAGGAGCTCGGCAAGGGGTCGTTCAGCGACATCTCCCGGCCGCTGTTCGAGTGGAAGCGGAACGAGGCCTACCAGCCGATCATCGAGGAGGCTGCGCTATCGGATGCGTTCGCTACCAGGCTGACGACGCTCGGGCGGGAGATGTTGGAGCAGGCACGGGTCGAGGTGACCCGCGAAAGGTTGGCGGAGTTCGCTGTCCGCGCTGAAGCCGCCGCCGGGGAGCGGTCCAGCCTGGACGAGGCCCTGGATCGGGTGGATGAGCTTGAGGAGCAGCTCGCGTCGCTGCGCCTGGAGATGGAGCGGATGCGCTCCGGCGGCGAGCGGGCGCTGGAGGCCCGTCCCGTCATTTCGGCGTCGGTGGAGGCACCGACCGATCCGGATGCTCCCGACCTTGCCGGGTTCGTCGAGACCCTGATGGGCAGGAAGCGCGCCCGCGATGCCGATGCGTTCTGGCAGGATGTGCGGAATGCGGTCGAGGCGTCGATGCGCAAGAAGGGACCGATGCCTGTTCACGGGCTTTACAACGCGCTTCCGGAAGCCCTGAAGGCGCGGAGCGCGGAGGTGGGTCTCCCACTGACGCCGGCGTGGCTGCGGTATCACCTGCTGAGACTGTCTCAGCCGGGCGAGGGGCTGGCCGAGATCGACGGGAAGTTCGGCCTCGCGCCGATTGCCCCGGAAACCGACGAGAGCAAGGATCTTCGCGAGTCCGTCGAGGCCGATCCTCTGGGCAAGCGTCCGTTCTGGCGGAGGTTCGTTCTTCGGGTGCACGAGGTTCTGGTGGAACACGGCCCGCTCCGGGTGGAGGACATCCTGGCGAGGTTGCCGGCCGAATTGATCCTCGAAACCAGGCGGTTCCAGAAGATCACGCCTGGCCATCTGCGCTTCAAAATCTTGGAGCGCATCAAGAAGGGTAGGCCTTTTGAGCAACTGGCGGACGGTCGGTTCGCCGCGGTGACGAGCGCGTGTCCCTGGGATGGGGAAGTGCCGTTGTCGAAGATGGCAAAGGCCGGGTAGCCTCTCACCTCGGACCGGAGGGAGCGAATTCGGTGATGGCGGCAGAGATCAAGGCGAAGGTCCAGGACGCCTACGTTCGGGCGCTGAAGGACCGGTTCCGGCATATGCAGCGCGGCTCGAATATCGACGAGCTGTTCCGAAACGTCAGGCTGTATGGCCGGGATGCCGGGATCGATTTCGTCGAGACGAACCTTGCCCGGATCGTTCAGGAGGCCGTCGACCGGGCTGAGTGCAAGGAGGCCTCTCTAGAGATGTCGGCCTATGGCTTCGGCAAGGGGGCCCGCGCGGGAATGGAGCAGGCCTTGCGGGATGCCACCGGTCTGAAGGTCGAGTTGAACGGCGCGACCTTGAGGCTGATCTGGGCCGAGGCGACACCTGGTCTCGTCTAGGATGCAGTCAGGGCCTCCGACGCGGGGACGGAGGTTTCGTAGAGGAGGGGCGCGCGGTCGCGGTGCCTTTGGCGACCCTTTTCGGCGGGAGGGATGATGCTGGTTTGCGCGCAGGTGCGGAGACCGCCTTGGGTGCCGCGGCCGGCTTCCTCGGCGTGGCTTTGATCGCCTTCGAGACCAACTCCTTGCGGACCGTGGCGACGACGCGCCGGATACCCTGCGCGACGTTGAGATAGGCATCGTCTGCGCTGCGCCAGCGGGTGACCTCCCTGCCATCCTCGGGCAGGAGCTTGAAGCCCGCCGCGGAAGTCGACTTCCAATCACAGGGGCGAACGACGACGGCGACGACGTGCATGGTGCCGTTCGCGCGCCGGTTCATCGCGCGCCGGTACTCGATCTTCCAGCAGTAGTTGCTGGCGAGGTAATCGGGGCTGAGCAGGCCTACGAAGACGTGGGCGTTCCGCAGCGCGCGGGCGATCTCGGTGTCGAGCTTGTCGCCGGCGTTGAGGTCACCATCGAACCAGGTCGTGACGCCGTCGCGCTTGAGGGGAGCAAGGTGGGTTTCGAGGCGGGCGCGGGCGTCTGCGTCGCGGTGCGAATAGGAGACGAAGATCCCAACCTCGGGCTTCTCGGCCTTCGCCTTCGAAGGTGCCGCGACCTTCGGCGCCGCTCGGGATGGCGCGGCCGCCCTCGGAGGGGCTGCGGGCTTATCGATGGGTTTGCGGGCGCGGGCGCGCATGGAAGCCCCCGTCAGGATCACGGCCAAGTTAGGATTCATGCGTCCCGAACCCGTTTTGTTCCGTATGCTGGGGAGATGCCTGTGGATGTACCCGATGCCCTAGCGGGACGACGGTCGTTGGACTCCGAAGATAACGCGTAGCGGGTAGCGTTCTCCGCAACGCGTTACACTTACGGGAAGCTCGCCGGGCCTGGACGTACGCGGTCGGGTCTCGCCGGGCAGCCACGCGTCGAATTCGGGTCTTGCAGACCCGACGTCCGAGATCAGGGCAGAGCTGGGTGATCGGGTGTCTCCGCCATCCGTCGCAGGATGTCGGGGAGCGAGACGGGGGCCCATTCCCAGCAATCGACCCCAACGTCGAGACTGGTCCGGGTGCCGGGCAGGCTACCGTGGGAATGCCCGTAGAGGTGCAGGTCGCCGTGCCAGGAGTTCGGCCAGGTGCGATGGGCGTAGTGGCTGCACCAGAAAGCAAGGGGCTTGGGCATACCCGGATTTTGGACGTGGACCCGTTGGACGTCGACGACGGGCCCATCCCATTCGAGGCGCCGACCGATATCGTCGTGGTTCCCGAGGATCAGTCTGATGCGGCCGTTTAGGCGTGCCCTGACGGAGGCCGCATACCCGACCTGGCACTTGTAGGCGAAATCGCCGAGGTGCCAGACGATGTCCGTCGGCCGGACGACTGCGTTCCAGGCGCGGATCAGGGCCTCGTCGTGTTCCTCGATGGAGGCGAAGGGCCTGGGCCGCGCCATGCCGACCTTGAGGATGCCCTTGTGTCCGAAATGGCTGTCCGACGTGAAGAAAGTGTTCGGCATGATGCCTCCGGAAATGGCGGAGGCCTGCGGTCGGCGCGGCACTCCACGGTCAGCGGGAAGGGCGCGGCGTCTCGCATATCATGGTGAATTCTCCTCGGTGGATGAGGGATCGCAGCTCTGTCAGTACCCGACAAGCGACTGGTGTACGCGGTCCACAGCCTCAGCTTTCGAAACGACCGGACATGAGAGGCTTCTCGTCGTGCCTCTGCGCATTCGAGGTTTCAAAAAAATTGACCGGAGCCGAGTCGGCGAAACCGATCTGATCCGGTGAGAGCCTGGCGATACGCCCAGGCTTTCGCGCCCGTTTCCACAGGCAATCCGCGCGGGGACATATCGGGGACAAAAGCTATTTCAGCGCAAGCGAAAACCCAATCAAAACAATGAGTTATGAGGGGTTGTCGTAGATGGCGGAGACGGAGGGATTCGAACCCTCGATACCCCTTTCGGGGTATGCTCATTTAGCAAACGAGTGCCTTCAGCCGCTCGGCCACGTCTCCGCAGGCCGTCGATCTAGAATTTCGCGTCGGGGCGGTCAAGCCGCGATTCGGGGTTGGCGCGAGAATCCGCGCGGCGGCGCTCGTAGTGCTTGGCCACGCGCAGGTGGCGGGAGATGGCGTAGTTCATGGCCGTGAGGAAGCCGTAGGTGCCGCGCACGAAGTGGCGGCGGCCGAGATAGGCCTTGAGGAAGTTGCCCGGCAGCTCGACGAACAGGCGCCAGGTCGGGATCGCGACGCCGCGGGCGGCGAGATCGTCGGCCTGCTGGTCGGAGTAGCGGTTGAGCTTGTCGAGCTGGTCGCCCAGCGAGCGCACGGAGAAGTGGTGGATCACGCCCCGCAGGGTGCCGATGGCGGCGCCGGGGGCGAGGTCGACCCGGTCGTGGACCGGGGACGGGGAGTAGCGGCCGCGATCCTTGCGGTAGAGCCGCACGGGCGTCAGGCGGTACGCCCACGGATGCGGGCGGCCCTCGCCGGGAAAGATTTCCGCGATGGCGATGCGGTAGGCCGGTCGCGCCGGCTCGCCCCGGGCGAAGGCGGCTCGGATGGCGGCGGCGAGATCCGCCGGCACCACCTCGTCGGCGTCGACGTTGAGGAGCCAGACGTGGCGGCACTGGTCTTCGGCGAAGCGCTTCTGCGGGCCGTAGCCGGGCCAGTCGTTGTGGATCACCCGGGCCCCCAGGGACGCGGCGAGCGCCTGGGTGCCGTCGGTGGAGCCGGAATCCACCACCACGAGGTCGTCGGTCAGATCGCGCACCGCCCGGATCGTCGCCCCGATGCGGTCGGCCTCGTTCCGGGCGATGATGAAGACGGAGAGGGGGAGGCACGTCACGGCGGGAGATGTCATCGCGGGGCGGAATTCCTTGGCCTGCCCCCCGCTCTATCGGGCGCCCTCCCCCGCCACAACCGTCACGCCTGCCCGGTCACGGCTGCCCGAGCCGCCGGCGCCTGCCCGAGCCGCCGGCGCTGGACCTTGCCGTTGGGGGTGCGCGGCAGGGCGTCGAGGAAGCGGATCTCGCGCGGGCACTTGTAGGCGGCGAGATGCTGCCGGCAGAAGGCCAGGAGGGCGTCGGCGCTCGGTGCCGCCCCGGCCCGCGCCACCACGAAGGCGGCGATGACCGAGAGGTCGGCCCGGACGGCGAGTTCGGCGACCCCGACCTCGGCCACATCCGGATGGCGGGCGAGCACCGCCTCGACCTCCCCCGGCGAGACCCGGTAGCCCAGCGCGTTCATGAGGTCGTCGTTGCGGCCGTGGAACCGGAGGGTGCCGTCGGCATCGAGGCTCGCGAGGTCGCCGCCGGTGAACCAGTCGCCCCGGGTGACCGCCGCGTCCTCGTCGGGCCGGTTCCAGTAGCCGAGCATCAGGCCGGGCTCGGAGCGGTGGACGGCGAGCAGGCCGGTCTCGCCCGGCGGCAGCGGCTCGGGCGGTCCCTCCGTGGGCAGGATGGCGACGCGGCGCCCGGGCTGGGGCCGGCCGGGCGAGCCGGGGCGCACGGGGATCGTCGGCCCGCTCGAGACGTAGGTCGAGATCTCGCTCATGCCGAGGGCCTCGTAGAGGGGTTTTCCCGTGGCGGATTCCCAGGCGGCCAGGAGCTCGGCCGGCAGGGCCTCGCCGGCCGTCACCCCGTGGCGCAGGCGGGTGAGGTCGTGGGCGGCGAGATCCCCGTATTTGAGGATCTGGCGGTAGAGGCTCGGCACGGCGGCGAAGATCGTGGCGCCGTGGCGGGCGATGAGGGCGGGCCACAGGGCCGGGTCGCGTGGGCCGTCGTACAGCACGGCGGTGGCGCCGCAGGCCCACGGATCGGTGACGCCGACGCCCAGGGTGTAGGTCCAGTTCAGGGTGCCGGCATGCAGCATCACGTCCGTGTCCGTGAGGCCGAGCCAGTGGGCATGCATGGGCCGGCGGCCGCGCACGGAGCGGTGGGCGTGGAGCACGCCCTTGGGCCGGCTCGTGGTGCCGGAGGTGTAGACCAGGATCGCCGGGTCCTCGGCGGCGGTGTCGGCATAGTCCGGCAGCGGGTCCCCGGCCTTCAGGGCGGCGATGTCGGCGGGGCGCAGGACCCGGCGGCCGGCCACGGTCTCCGGATCGAGGACCACGTCCGCGCCGGCGACGATGGCGGCGGCCCCGGAATCGTCCGCCAGGAAGGCGGCCTCGGCGGGGGTGAGCTGGGGCGAGGCCGGCAGGGCGACGAGGCCGGCGGCCAGGGACGCGAAATAGGTCAGGACGTAGTCGGCCTCGTGGCCGAGGCGGACCATCACCCGCGCGCCGGGTTCCAGGCCGAGGCCGAGGAGGCCGGCCGCGATGGCGCGCACGGCCCGGTCGGCCTCGGCGTAGGTGAGGGTCGCGGCGGCCCCGTCCGGGCCGGCCATGACGAGGGCGGCCTTGTCCGGCCGCAGGCGGGCGTTGCCGGCGAGGCAATGGGCGGCGGCGTTGAAACGGTCGGACACGGACCTCTCCCGGACGGATTTTTCGCGATCAGAGGCGCAAACGAGGGCGCGACACAAGGTGTTTCAGCCGAACCCGAGTTGGGCGCGGATGGCCGCCGGGTCGACGCCCTCCGCCCGGAGGTCGGCGAGGCTCCGCGAGCCGCGGGACTTCGCCAGCTTGGCGCCCGCGGCGTCGAGCAGGAGGGCGTGGTGGTGGTAGCGCGGCGGCGCCAGGCCCAGGAGGGCCTGGAGCAGGACGTGCAGGTCGGTGGCGGCGAGGAGATCGGCGCCGCGCACCACGTGGGTGACGCCCTCGGCGGCGTCGTCCGTCACCACGGCGAGGTGATAGCTCGCGGGCACGTCGCGCCGGGCGACGACGGTGTCGCCCCAGCGGGCCGGATCGGCGGCACGGAACCCCGTCGCCCCGTCCGGGTCGAAGGCTGAGAAGCTGTGCGGTCCGGGGGCCGCCGCCAGCGCGCGGTCCATGGCGAGGCGCCAGGTATGGGGCTCGCCCCGGGCCAGCCGCGCCGCGACGGCGGCGTCCGACAGGTGGCGGCACGGGCCGGGATAGAGCGGGGCGCCGTCGGGATCGCGCGGAACCGGTCCGTCGCCGGCGGCACGCCGCGCCGCAGCAGCGACCTCCGCGCGCGAGCAGAAGCACGGATAGGCCAGATCCCGCGCGGCGAGGTTTTCGAGTGCCGCCCGGTAGGTCTCCATGCGAGCGGACTGGCGCAGGGGCGCCGGGAAGCGCAGGCCGAGCCAGGCGAGGTCGGCCAGGAGGGCGTCGACGAGGTCCGGGCGCGAGCGGCCGGGATCGATGTCCTCGATGCGCAGCAGGAAACGCCCGCCCGCGGCGCGGGCGAGGCGGTCGTTGAGCAGGGCGGAATAGGCGTGGCCGAGGTGCAGGCGGCCGTTGGGGCTCGGGGCGAACCGAAACGTCGGCGCGGTCACGGCGCCCGGATCAGCCGCCGGTGCGGCGCAGGCAGCGGGTCTCGCCGGCCACGCAGGCGATGCCCGGCAGGGAACAGGCGGCGCCCGCGTCCCGGCGCTGGCAGACCCGGCAGCCGTCGCTCCACTCGGCGCAGGTGAGGTCGGCGGCCGGCGCCACGGCGGCGGGCCGGTGCGGGGCCGGCGCCAGGGTTCCGATGAGCACGGTGGCGAGGACGAGGGCGAGGATGCCGCCGAGGACGCGGCGGTCGGTGCGGGCGGACGCGGGGTCCGGTGTCGCGACGCTGCTGGGGGCGATGTCGTGGGGCGAGGAAGCGGCCATGGCGCCCGTGTTCGCGCGCCGGCCCGGACCTGTCAACGGCGGGCCGCCGCGCCCGCGCATTGCGACCGGTTCACGCCGCCGACCGGTGCTCCAGGAGGGCCGGCAGGGCGCGCAGGTTGAGGGGTTTGGGCAGGAAGCCGTCGAACCCCGCCGCGCGGGCGGCCCGCTCGTCGTCGCGGCCGGCATTGGCCGTCAGGGCCACGAGGTGGAGCGGCGGGCCGCCCCGGCTCGCCTCGAGGGCGCGGATGCGCCGGGCGGTCTCGAGGCCGTCGAGGCCGGGCATGCGGATGTCGATGAGGGCGAGGTCGAAGGCCCCGCCCTCGGCGAACAGCGCCAGGGCCGCCAGGCCATCCCGGGCCGGGACCACGGTGGCGCCGAGGCGCTCCAGGGCCTTGGTGGCGAGGAGGGCGTTGATGGGGTTGTCCTCCGCCAGGAGGACGCGGATTCCGCCCCGGGCGACGGCGGCCGGCGGCGGCGGCGCGATGGGCGCCGCGCCGTCGGGCGC
>NZ_VRUZ01000037.1:0-41615 GCF_008039485.1 Methylobacterium sp. WL69
GCCGGCGCGACCATCTTCACCAACAGCCCGGGCGTCGTCCTGGCCAGCGGTGGCCGTCAGGTCCGCGACACCGAGTTCGCCGTCGTCCGCGCCGGCCTGAACTACAAGTTCGGCTCGTACTAGGACCTGCGGGGCTTTTAGGTTCGGCCTGAGCGTCCCCAGCCCCGATCACCTGGCCGCTTTCGTCGAAGCGCACCCCGAGGAGACATCCTCGGGGTGTCGCCACGTCTGGAGGGCGCCAAGCCGCTCGTTCGGAACAAGCCCCTCACTCGGAAGCCGCGTACCCGTTCGCCATTCCAAGGGCGCGGCCGGCGGCGCTCGGCCCATCCGCCGATTGGCTGGAAAGATCGTGCCGTCCCGAAATTGGCTGAATCGGGCGCGGCTCTAGATGCCCCCGCCGGCGACCTCCCGGGCCACGGCGCGCCGACCGATGTCCCGGCGGCAGAAGCCCTCCGGCCAGTCGATCCGGGCGATGGCGGCGTAGGCCCGGGCCTGGGCCTCCATCATGCTGGCGCCGAGCGCCGTCACCGTGAGCACCCGGCCGCCATCGGCGAGCAACTGCCCGTTCTCGGCGCGGGTGCCGGCCTGGAACACGATCACGTCGGCGTCGGCGGCCGCCTCGGCGACGCCCCGGATCACCGAGCCGCGCATCACCGCGCTGGGATAGCCCGCCGCCGCCATCACCACGGTGAGCGCCGCGCGGCCCTCGTCGAACGGTATCTCGACCCCGGACACGTCGCCGTCGCAGGCCGCGATGAGGGCCGGGACGAGGTCGCCGACCAGACGCGGCATCAACACCTGAGCCTCCGGATCGCCGAAGCGGGTGTTGTATTCGATGAGCTTGGGACCGTCTGCCGTGAGCATGAGGCCGGCATAGAGGATGCCGGTGAAGGGCGTGCCCCGCGCGCGCATGCCGGCGAGCGTCGGAGCGATGATGGTTTCCATCACCGTCCGCTCCAGGGCCGGGGTCAGGATGGTGGCCGGCGAATACGCTCCCATGCCGCCGGTGTTGGGACCGCGATCCCCGTCGAACACGCGCTTGTGGTCCTGGGCCGTGCCCACGGGCACCGCGCGGGTGCCGTCGCACAGGGCGAAGAAGCTCGCCTCCTCGCCGAACAGGCATTCCTCGATGACGATCTCGGCGCCGGGCTCGTCCAACATGGCCCGCACGGCGGCCCGCGCCTGATCGAGGGTCTCGGCCACCACCACGCCCTTGCCGGCGGCCAGGCCGTCGGCCTTCACCACGATGGGCGCGCCGCGCTCCTCAAGGTAGGCCAGGGCCGGTGCGAGTTCGGTGAAGCGCGCAAAGGCGGCGGTGGGGATGCCGTACTCGGCGCACAGGTCCTTGGTGAAGCCCTTCGAGCCTTCGAGCCGCGCTGCGGCCTTCGTCGGCCCGAACGCGCGGATACCCGTCGCCGTGAGTTCGTCGACGAGCCCGGCCACCAGGGGCACCTCCGGCCCGATCACCACGAGGCCGATGGCATGGACGGTGCAGAACTCACAGACCGCCGCAGGGTCGGCCACGTGGAGGTCCGGCCGATTCTCGCCGAAGGCCGCCGTCCCGGGGTTGCCCGGCGCGGAAAACAGGCGGTCGCAGAGCGGGCTCTTGGTCAGCGCGTAGGCGAGGGCATGCTCGCGCCCCCCGGAGCCGATGAGGAGGATGTTCATGGGCTCAAGCTCTTCCCCAAAACACCGGTCTTGAAAAGGCATAATCCGGTGCAGCGACCGGCTTTGCACGGGACGGCCGCACCACGCGAAGCTGGGGTGCGTGTCATGCCGAACCCCCGGGAACAAATCGCCAGTCAACGCGTTACAACGGGATCATGCCAGGCTGTCGCAAATCCGTTTCGTATTCGGCGGCCTCCCCCGGGCTTCGGGGTATCGGCGCCGCGAAGTACGTCGTCCGCGGGCGCGTGCCGATGCGGGCCAGCAACGACAATGCCCGACCGCACCACGCACCAGCTTGGTATTGGGCGGTGGCGGTCGGTGCGCTTCCGACATTTTGCGTCGCGCTGCTCCTGTCGGTCCTGCTGTAGGGCCGGTTCACCGCGCGCCCTTTACCTCCCCGGCGCCCGGCACTAGCGTCCGGCGCCATGGCCGTACCTCCTCCGCCTTCCGCCACTATGAAGACCGGCTCCGTGCCGGTGTCGAACGTTCCCGAATGGTCCGTCGGCGACCTCGCCTCCGCCTTGAAGCGGACGTTGGAAGACGCGTTCGGGCATGTCCGTCTGCGCGGCGAGATCTCGGGTTTTCGCGGTCAGCACGGATCGGGCCACGCCTACTTCTCCCTCAAGGACGGGACCGCCCGCATCGACGCCGTGGTGTGGAAAGGCACCTTCGCGCGCCTGCGTCAGAAGCCGCAGGAGGGTCTGGAGGTCGTCGCAACCGGCCGGATCACGACGTTCCCCGGAAAATCCTCGTACCAGATCGTCATCGAGACCCTGGAGCCCGCCGGCATCGGCGCCTGGATGGCGCTGCTGGAGGAGCGCAAGCGCGTACTCGCCGCCGAAGGTCTGTTCGCGCCCGAGCGCAAGCGTCCGATCCCCTACCTGCCGCGCGTGATCGGCATCGTGACCTCGCCCACGGGCGCCGTCATCCGCGACATCCTCCACCGCCTCGCCGCCCGGTTTCCCAGGCCCGTCCTGGTCTGGCCCGTCCGAGTCCAGGGGGAGGGGGCGGCCGACGAGATCGCCGCCGCCATCCGGGGTTTCGACGCGCTGCCCCCCGGCGGCGCGATCCCGCGCCCCGACCTGCTCATCGTGGCGCGCGGCGGCGGCTCCATCGAGGACCTGTGGACCTTCAACGAGGAGGCAGTGGTGCGCGCCGCCGCCGCTTCGACGATTCCCTTGATCTCGGCGGTGGGCCACGAGACCGACACCACCCTCATCGATTTCGTCTCCGACCGCCGGGCCCCCACCCCCACGGGGGCCGCCGAGATGGCGGTGCCGGTCCGCGCCGACCTTCTCTCCGAAGTCGCCGACCTCGGCCGGCGCCAGCGCGAGGCCGTGGAGCGCAAGCTCGATCGGGAGGGCAGCGACCTGCGCGCCCTTGTCAGGGCGATGCCGGGCGTCGATGCCTTCCTGGCGGGCAAGCGCCAGCGCCTGGATCTGGCCGAGGCCCGCCTGGGGCCAGCGCTCGCCGGCAACGCCCGGGTCCACCGTCTCCGGGTCTCGCGCCTCGTGGAGCGCTTCGTGCGCCATCCGCCGACCCTGGCCCTGGCGACGGCACGCGGGCGCCTCGCCCGCCTCGGGGACCGGCCCGGCGCGGCCTTGCGCCACGGCACCACCCGCAAAGCCGAGTCCCTGGTCTATCTCGGCCGCCGGCTCGTCGTCGCCCGGGATGCCACCCTGGCACGGGCGGGTGCGGAGCAGGCGAGGGGGCGTGACCGCCTCGTCGCCCTCCGCGATCGCCTGGACCGTGCCGGGGCCCGTCTGACCGAGCGCCGCCGCGACCGCCTCGCGACCCTGACGAGCCTTCTCGGCTCTCTGAGCTACCGTGCCGTGCTGGCACGCGGCTTCGCCCTGGTCCGCGATGGGTCCGGCGCGGCCCTCCGCTCCATGGCCGCCGCCTCGGGGGCCGGGCGCTTCACCCTCGAATTCGCCGACGGCACCCTGGCGGCACGGGCCGAGACCGCCGACGCCGCGCCGGGCGGCGGGGAGGGCGCTCAGCCCCCGGCGCGCGCCAAGCGTGCGCCGCGAAAGCCCGCGGCCAAGCCCGCAGTAAAGCCCGTCGTCCAGGGTTCCCTGTTCGAGGGATGAGGCGCCCGTCGGCGCGACACGGCCATGGACACCCACGGGGACATGCACACCCGCGAGGTCATGGACGCCCGTGAGGTCATGGACGCCCGTGAGCTCATGCCCGCCCGTGGGTTGACGAACCGGGCGGCGTTTGCGAACCGCGGCACGGCCCATGCCTGAGGCAGGTCGCCAGACGCGAAGGAGCCGCGATGACCACGACGATCGACAGCCCCCAGAAGCTCCACCTCGTCTTCGGCGGCGAACTAGAGAGCCTCGACGGCGTGAATTTTCGCGACGTGAAGGGCCTCGACATCGTCGGCATCTTTCCTGACTACGCCTCGGCTCAGATCGCCTGGAAATCGAAGGCGCAATCCACGGTCGACAGCGCCCAGACGCGCTACTTCATCGTGCACCTGCACCGCCTGCTCGAGCCCTGATCTGTGCAGGGCGTGGGGGGCAGAGTGCGTGAAGGCATTGTGACGCCCCCCCGTCGACTGGTATGGACCGCGCCAGCAAACGGCTCCCGATTTCAACAATTTGGTTTGTGACCCTGGTTCAACGGGCTCGGTGGGCGAAGGATCGCGAGATGAAGGCCTCGGCATGAAATCCTCGATCAAGATCATTGCCGGCAATGCCAGCCGCCCCCTGGCCGAGGCCATCGCGGCCTATCTCGAACTGCCGCTGGCCAAGTGCATGGTCCGGCGCTTCGCCGACATGGAAATCTTCGTCGAACTGCAGGAGAACGTCCGCGGCGAGGATGTCTTCATCGTGCAGTCGACCTCGTTTCCCGCCAACGATCACCTGATGGAACTGCTCATCATGATCGACGCGGCCCGGCGCTCGTCGGCCCGGCGCATCACCGCCGTGATCCCGTATTTCGGCTATGCGAGGCAGGATCGGCGCACGTCCGGCCGGACCCCGATCTCGGCCAAGCTGGTTGCCAACCTCATCACCGAGGCCGGCGCCGACCGGGTGATGACCCTCGATCTCCACGCCGGCCAGATCCAGGGCTTCTTCGACATCCCCACCGACAACCTGTTCGCCGCCCCCGTGAAGGTGCGCGACATCAAGGAACGGCTCGACCCCAAGGACTGGATGGTGGTCTCGCCGGATGTGGGCGGCGTTGTGCGCGCCCGCGCCATCGCCAAGCGCATCGACGCGACGCTCGCCATCGTCGACAAGCGCCGCGAGCGCCCCGGCGAATCGGAGGTGATGAACATCATCGGCGAGGTCGAGGGCCGCTCCTGCATCCTCGTCGACGACATCGTCGATTCCGGCGGCACCCTGGTGAACGCGGCCGAAGCCCTGCTCAATGCCGGCGCCAAGGACGTCTCGGCCTACATCACCCACGGGGTACTCTCGGGTGGCGCGGTCTCGCGCATCGCCGCCTCGCGGATGAAGGAGCTGGTCATCACCGACTCGATCCAGCCGACGCAGGCCGTCAAGCTCGCCCGCAACATCCGGGTGGCCACCATCGCGCCGCTGCTGGGCGAGGCCATAGGCCGGACGGCGACCGAATCGAGCGTGTCGAGCCTGTTCACCTGAAAGACCGGGCGGGGAGGGGCGCCAGGCGAGTGATCGCAATTGCGCATTCCCCTCCGCAGCCTGTATAGACGCAACTCCCCTATTGCAGCGTTGAGACGGGATGCTGCCGGCCAGTCCCAGGCCGGAGCGAGCGGCGCCACGTCGGCGGCGCCCCGACGCCCGTCCCGCCCCAACCGTTGGAGTTGCCCGATGACCCAAGGCCCGTTGATGCCGAAGGCCACCGCCGTCTGGCTGGTGGAGAACACCTCGCTGGCCTTCGAGCAGATCGCCGAGTTCTGCAAGCTGCACCCCCTGGAAGTGAAAGGCATTGCCGACGGCGAGGTCGCGGCCGGGATCAAGGGCCTGGACCCGATCACCACGGGCCAGCTCACCCGCGACGAGATCGAGCGCGCCCAGAAGGTGCCGAACTACAAGCTCAAGGTCGCCGTTTCGAAGGTGAAGCTGCCCGAGGTCAAGCGGACCACGAAGGGCCCGCGCTACACCCCGCTGTCGCGCCGCCAGGATCGGCCCAACGCCATCCTCTGGCTCCTGCGCAATCACCCCGAGCTCAAGGATGCGCAGGTCATCCGGCTCGTCGGCACCACCAAGTCGACGATTCAGCAGATCCGCGAGCGCACCCACTGGAACTCGGCCTCGCTCCAGCCCATGGACCCGGTGACGCTCGGCCTTTGCACGCAGATCGACCTGGACTTCGAGGTCCAGCGCTCGGCCAAGGACCGGCCCGCCGCGCTTCCCGCCGATGGCGGCGCCACCCTCCTGCCGACGGAGGTCTCCACGGCCACGGACTACACCGAGACCGACGAGCATCACCGCTCCGTGCGCGACGAGAAGCTCAACGCCGATTCAGTCTTCGCCAAGCTCAAGGGCATGCGCAACACCGACGAGGACGACGACGAGGATTGAGTCTCTCCCTCGGCCGCCCCGATCCGCGCCGGAGCTTCGGCGCGGATCTTCTGTTTCGATCCCTGCCGCTTCTACCCTTCCGACGCCGCCGAACGGCACGATAGTGAAAGATCGCCCTCGATCCGCGGTCGCCAACCTTGAAAAAATGCGCAATATTGCCTCCCCGCGATGGGCGAGGGCGGATTTTCAGGGCATACGATGACCGCGCAGGGCACCGGACAGGAGATGGGAACCGCGCCCGATCCGCGCGATATCCCGGGTTTCGATCTGTCTTCGGACGACGCCGGACCGGCTGCCGATGCCATTGCCTCCGAACCGTTGACCCTGGCCGAGTCCCTGATGGCGGATGCGGGGTGGAGCCCGGCGAACTTCGGGGCCGCCGGCCCGAATCCACCCTACCTGCGCATCGGCGGCAAGCTCTGGGTGACCCTGACCGAATTCGAGCCGTGCTTCTCCTCGTTCCACCGGGATCGGGTGCTGTTCCGCTCCAAGGTCTCCATGGCGGACCACCTGTCGCGCTACGACCAGATCATGGTCGATCCCCTCGCGTTCGAGGACTGCTTCGGCCCCCTGGAAGGGACAGACGCCACCTTTCCGTTCGGAGCCTGGCTCACCATCCGCGAGGTGCGCTTCACCGGCATCGAACTGCTCGGCAAGCGGCACGGACCGGTGATGCTGCCCCTCGAACCCCTGGCCGTGGCCTCCGCCGTCTGGCTGCGCAACACGCGCCGGCCGGGCCGGGCCCCGACGTGAGCGTCGCCACCCTCCTTCGGGACGGACGCTCGGCCTTGCGGATGCCCGATCTTGCGGACGCTCAGTCTTGCCGTGAGCGGCGCGATCCGGTATGCAACCGCCGTTCTCCGATTGGAATCGACGAGGCGCGGGCGTGTTTTCGCACCGCTTCGGCCCATTGGGGAATGGCCCTCGACCATTGTTTCAGAATGCGTCGGCCCTCCCCAGGGGGGTGAGCCCGTCCGGTCCTCAAGGGATCGCGGGCGGCGATCGCCGAGGGTGCCCCGTCACACGAACCGCCGACGCCGGCCTCCGATGAGGCCTGTCAGGAGACAGAATGACCGCTGGTAGCGCCCTGCAGCGTAACCCGAGCCGCGACGATTTCGCGGCTCTCCTCGAGGAAAGCTTCCTCGAGCACGAGATCACCGAAGGCTCCGTCGTCAAGGGTCGCGTCGTCGCGATCGAGAAGGACGTGGCCGTCATCGACATCGGCGCCAAGACGGAAGGCCGTGTCGCCCTCAAGGAATTCAACGGCCCGGGCCGCGAAGGCGATCTCGCCGTCGGCGACGAGGTCGAGGTTTATGTCGACCGCATCGAGAATGCGCTCGGCGAGGCCGTCATCTCGCGCGACAAGGCGCGCCGCGAAGAGAGCTGGGTCAAGCTCGAGAAGGCCTTCGAGGCCAACGAGCGGGTCACCGGCGCGATCTTCAACCAGGTTAAGGGCGGCTACACCGTCGACCTCGACGGCGCCGTGGCGTTCCTGCCGCGCTCCCAGGTCGACATCCGTCCCGTGCGCGACGTCACGCCCCTGCTCGGCACGCCCCAGCCGTTCCAGATCCTCAAGATGGATCGCCGTCGCGGCAACATCGTCGTGTCGCGCCGCACCGTCCTCGAAGAGAGCCGTGCCGAGCAGCGCTCCGAGCTCGTGGCCAACCTCGAAGAGGGTCAGGTCATCGACGGCGTCGTCAAGAACATCACCGAGTACGGCGCCTTTGTCGATCTCGGCGGCATCGACGGCCTGCTCCACGTCACCGACATGGCGTGGCGCCGCGTGAACCATCCGTCCGAGGTCGTGACCATCGGCCAGACGGTCAAGGTCAAGATCATCAAGATCAACCACGAGACCCACCGCATCTCGCTCGGCATCAAGCAGCTGCTCGCCGATCCGTGGGAGGGCATCGCCCAGCGCTACCCCGTCGACGCCAAGCTCAAGGGCCGTGTCACCAACATCACCGATTACGGCGCCTTCGTGGAGCTGGAGCCGGGGATCGAGGGCCTGATCCACGTCTCCGAGATGTCCTGGACGAAGAAGAACGTCCACCCGGGCAAGATCGTCTCCACTTCGCAGGAAGTGGAAGTGCAGATCCTCGAGGTCGATCCCGTCAAGCGCCGCATCTCGCTCGGCCTCAAGCAGACCCTCCAGAACCCCTGGGAGGCCTTCGCCGAGCAGCATCCGGTCGGCTCCGAGGTCGAGGGCGAGGTCAAGAACAAGACCGAGTTCGGCCTGTTCATCGGTCTCGACGGCGATGTCGACGGCATGGTCCACCTGTCGGATCTCGACTGGAACCGTCCCGGCGAGCAGGTCATCGAGGAGTTCAAGAAGGGCGACATGCTGCGCGCCCAGGTCCTCGACGTCGATGTCGAGAAGGAGCGCATCTCGCTCGGCGTGAAGCAGCTCGGCGGCGACCCCTTCACGGAGGCCGGCGAGCTCAAGAAGGGTCAGATCGTGACCTGCGAAGTGACGGAAGTGAAGGATTCGGGCGTCGACGTGAAGATCGTCGACACCGACCTCACCACCTTCATCCGCCGGGCCGAGCTCGCCCGCGACCGTGGCGACCAGCGCCCCGAGCGCTTCGCCGCCGGCGAGAAGTTCGACGCCCGCGTGATCCAGTTCGACCGCAAGGCGCGCCGGGTCCAGCTCTCCATCAAGGCCCTCGAAATGGCCGAGGAGAAGGAGGCGATGGCCCAGTTCGGCTCCGCCGATTCCGGTGCCTCGCTCGGCGAGATCCTGGGCGCGGCCTTCAAGAAGGCCCGCACCAGCGACGACAAGGACGACGCCCAGGACTAACAATCCTCGCGACGCAACGACCTCGGGATTCTTCACGGATCCCGAGGGCCAGAACTGAAAACGCCCGCGCGGGGACTCACCCCACGCGGGCGTTTTCACGTCTTGCAGTGCCGCATTCCCCAGAGGACTGTCGCGCTGCGATGCGAAGACTTGGGAATTCTTCCGGCCTGCCCCCTTCGTGCCCCCTTGCCGGTCCCCGGCGGGCAAGGCTAGAACACCCACGCCGAGGATGTGAGGCGGGGCAAGGGCTTGAGGCCATCCGGCGACGGGTGGCACAGGGTTCGGGAACCGCCGCGAACCGCGGTGAAGCCGGGCTGCGCGCAGCCCGGACAACCCATCACGGCCGGGAACGGTCGGTGCGCGAGGGAGCGAACCATCGCATGGCCGCTGACGCCGAACTCCTGATCGATCGCCGGCGCCTGCGCCGCAAGCTCTCCCTGTGGCGGGTGGTGGGAATCGGCGGTCTCGTTCTCGCCGTCGGCGCCGTGGGTCTGCGGGTCCGCAGCGGCACCGAGCCCCTCGGCTTCGGGGCGGTCAAACCGCAGATCGCCCGGATCTCCATCGGCGGATTCATCGCCGGCGCCGAGGCTACCACCAAGCTCATCGAGCGTGTCCGCGACGCCGGTGCCGTCCAGGGTGTCGTGGTCTCGATCTCGTCGCCCGGCGGTACCACTACGGGCTCCGAAGAGCTCTATCGCAACCTCAGGGCGCTCGCCGAGAAGAAGCCCATGGTGGCCTTCGTCGACGGCACCGCCGCGTCGGGTGCCTACATCGCCGCCATCGCAGCCGACCACATCGTCGCCCGCGAGACGGCGCTCGTCGGCTCCATCGGCGTGCTGTTCCAGTATCCCGACCTGTCCGGCCTCCTCGACAAGGTCGGGGTGAAGGTCGAATCGGTCAAATCCGCCCCCCTCAAGGCCGAGCCGTCGGGTTTCACGCCGACCTCGCCGGAGGCGCGCGCGGCCCTCGCCGCCGTCGTCGGCGACACCTATGCCTGGTTCAAGGGCCTCGTCTCCGAGCGCCGCAAGATGACCGACAAGGAGCTCGCCACCGTCTCCGACGGGCGGGTGTTCAGTGGCCGCCAGAGCGTGCCCCTCAAGCTCATCGACGGCGTCGGCGGCGAGCGGCAGGCCATCGCTTGGCTCGAATCCGAGCGCGGCGTCGCCAAGAACCTGCCGGTCCTCGACTGGAAGCCGAAAGCCAAGAGCGATTTCCAGCTCTGGTCGGCCCTCGGCCTCGGCGCCGACCTCGTGGGTCTGGACGGCCTCGCGGTCCGCCTGCGCCAAGTCGGCGACGAGACGGCGAACGCGGCTCAGGGCGGTCTCCTGGCCGTCTGGCGGCCCGGTCCCGCCGATGCTACCCGCTGAAACCTGTTCATGACGTCGTGAAGGCCGCAGCATGATCAAGTCGGAGCTCGTGCTCAGGATCGCCGAGCAGAACCCCCATCTCTACCAGCGCGACGTCGAGACCCTGGTCAACGCGATCCTCGACACCATCGCGGACGCTTTGGCCCGGGGCGACCGGGTCGAGTTGCGGGGCTTTGGCGCCTTCTCGGTGAAGCGGCGGGATGCGCGGCGCGGGCGCAACCCGCGCACGGGTGCGGCCGTTGCCGTTTCCGAGAAGGCCATCCCGGTGTTCAAGACCGGCAAGGAGATGCGCCTGCGTCTCAACGAAGCCGGCATCGGTGCGGAAGAGACCGCCACCGCCGCCGCTTCGTGAGCCGCGAGACCACAGATTCGATCGGAGTGCTTCGATGATCCGCTTCTTCAAGGGTTTGGTCCTGCTCCCCGTGGCGGTCGTCGTCGTCGCCCTGGCGGTGGCGAACCGGGACGCGGTGCGCCTGTCGTTCGACCCGTTCTCGCCCGACCTTCCGGTCTTCAGCGTGACCCTGCCGCTCTACGCGATCCTGTTTATCGCCGTCGGCGCCGGTGTGCTGCTCGGTGGCTGCGGCGCTTGGCTCGGCCAGTCCGGCACCCGTCGCACCAGCGCCGAGCGCCGCCGCGAAATCCGCCGCCTCGAGGGCGAGACCGCCCGCCTGCGCACCGCCGTGCCGAATCCGACGGGCGACGGACTTCACGGCCTGTCGCGCGGTCCGTCCGACCGCGTCGCCCTGCCGGCCCCGCGCTGAAACACCGATGTCCGCCATCGCCGTCAAGATCTGCGGACTGAGCACCGGGCCGACCCTCGCGGCGGCCCTCGACGCCGGGGCCGATCTCGTCGGCTTCGTGCATTTCCCGAAGAGCCCGCGCCACGTCGATCTTCCCTTGGCCGGACTCCTGTCGGAGCAGGCCCGGGGCAGGGCGGGGCGCGTCGTCCTCCTCGTCGATCCCGACGACGCCCTCCTCGCATCGGTGATCGCCGCCACCGACCCCGACTGGGTCCAGCTCCACGGGTGCGAAACGCCGGAGCGCATCGCCGCCATCCGCCGCCTGATCGGGCGTCCGGTGTTGAAGGCGCTCGGCATCGCGACACGGGCCGACCTCGCCTCGATCCAGGCCTACGCGCACGCGGCCGACCGCATCCTCCTCGACGCCAAGGCGCCGCCCGGCGCGGCCCTGCCGGGCGGTAACGGCCACGCCTTCGATTGGGCGCTTCTCGCCGGGGCGGATCTGCCGGAGGGCACCATGCTGTCGGGTGGCCTCACCCCGGAGACCGTCGGCGATGCCCTCGCCCGCACGGGCCTGCGGGCCGTCGACGTGTCGTCTGGTGTCGAGAGCCGCCCCGGAGAGAAGGATTCCAGCCGGATCGCCGCCTTCATCGCGGCAGCGCGGGCCAACCGTACGGTGGCGGCGGCCTGACATCCGACGCCCGAATTCGGGAAACGGCGGGTTGGCCGCATTGTCGCCCCCCGCATGCGGGTCTAGATCAGGCCCTTGTCTCACCGCAGGCGAACGGCATGGCCGAGACCGCCCCGCAGGGCGGACCGTCCCGTCGCCGCATCTGCCCAGGCCGCCCAACCCCAGGCCGCATGCCAGATCATCCAAGGACGCCGCCCGTGACCCTCGCTCCCCCTCCGAACTCGTTCCGCAACGGCCCGGACGCCCGCGGGCGCTTCGGCCTCTTCGGCGGACGCTTCGTGGCCGAGACCCTGATGCCGCTGATCCTCGACCTGGAGGCGGCCTACGAAGCCGCCAAGGCCGACCCGGCCTTCCAGGCTGAGATGGACAGCCACCTGACCCACTACGTCGGCCGCCCGAGCCCGCTCTACGAGGCCGAGCGCCTCACCGAGCACCTGCGCGCCAAGGCGGCCCCCGGCCACGGCGCCCGGGTGTTCTTCAAGCGCGAGGAACTGAACCACACCGGCTCGCACAAGGTGAACAACGTGCTCGGCCAGATCATGCTGGCGCGCCGCATGGGCAAGCCGCGCATCATCGCCGAGACGGGCGCCGGCCAGCACGGTGTCGCCACCGCCACCCTGTGCGCCCGGTTCGGCCTGAAGTGCGTGGTCTACATGGGCGCCGTCGACGTGGCGCGTCAGGCCCCCAACGTGTTTCGCATGAAGATGCTCGGCGCCGAGGTGATCCCGGTCCAGTCCGGGACGAAGACCCTCAAGGACGCCATGAACGAGGCCCTGCGCGACTGGGTCACCAACGTCGCCGACACGTTCTACTGCATCGGCACCGTGGCCGGCCCGCACCCGTACCCGGCCATGGTACGCGACTTCCAGTCGATCATCGGTCGCGAGACCAAGGAGCAGATGCTGGCGATGGAGGGGCGCCTGCCCGATTCGCTCATCGCCTGCATCGGCGGCGGCTCCAACGCCATGGGTCTGTTCCACCCGTTCCTCGACGATTCGAGCGTCGAGATCTACGGGGTCGAGGCCGCCGGCCACGGCATCGCCTCGGGGTTGCATGCCGCCTCCCTGTCGGGCGGCAAGCCCGGCGTGCTCCACGGCAACCGCACCTACCTCCTCCAAGACGGCGACGGCCAAATCGCCGACGCCCATTCCATCTCGGCGGGCCTCGACTATCCGGGCATCGGCCCCGAGCACGCTTGGCTGCACGAGGCCAAGCGCGTCACCTACCTCTCCGCGACGGATGCGGAGACCCTGGAGGCGTTCAAGCTGTGCTCCCTGCTAGAGGGCATCATCCCGGCCCTGGAGCCCGCCCACGCCCTCGCCAAGGTGTTCGAGATCGCGCCTACGAAGCCGGCCGACCACCTCATGGTGCTCAACCTCTCGGGCCGGGGCGACAAGGACATCCCGCAGGTGGCCGAAATCCTCGGCACGCAGCTCTGAGTGACGAGCTCGGGTGCCGCGGCCGCCAAAATCCCGTTGACACCGCAAGGCGGATTCCTTATTCCGCCGATCTCGCCGCTGCTCCGGTCCATCCGCAGCGGCGACGACATGGCGGGGTAGCTCAGTTGGTTAGAGCAGAGGAATCATAATCCTTGTGTCGGGAGTTCAAATCTCTCCCTCGCTACCAAGTTTCCTAAGTCAACAGATTGACTTAGCCGAGAAGCCCTGGATCGCTGATCCGGGGCTTCTTCGTTCTGGGGCTGCAAATTCGGGTCTTCATCTCGCAGGGTTCGTCCAAATTCCGGAATATCGAGCTGCCGCAGATCGGCGATCATGACCATCCTGCCATGGCCGGCGTCACGCCTTTGAGGCCACACTTGTTGCAGTTGCATCCGACCGGAGCGGGCGAGTTCATATAGCCATGGTGGTTTCATAGAAGCGCCGCCTCCACCGCATCCGGATTTCCCTGTCGAAGGTCCGCACAAAGCCGGTGCGCACCCGCTGGCGTAACGTTGGGGATCCTGCAATCCCACGCTCTCGCGCCCTACAGCGGCTAACGGACCTTGGGAAGCTGGATCTGCTCGACCCAGACGCTATCGGTACTCGATGGGCGCCTCGAATCGCCCTTGCTCGGCGTCACGCCAGGGTCGGAAGACCTTGGTTTCATCGGTGGCGACGCGAGCTTGAGGGGGTGTCGCTTCTCGCCTTTTGTCGGGGGTGGGGGCGATGCGACGGTAGCCGGCGCGGTGCCGTCGCCAGCGGGAATGGGCTGACCATTCGCCTCCGTCCCGCTTTCCAGGGTGGTCGGCAACGGCGTGCGCTGCCCTTCGAAGCGCAGGATGCAGTTGCGCAGCTCCGTCGGGTCCTGGATCAGCGTGCACTCGTTGACGTTTCCGGCGCCCTGCCCCCAGGCGTGTGGGTAGGGCAGCACCAGGGCAGCGGCCGCGAGCCAGAGGGAGCGGGATGTGAAAGTCATCGCGTCAGGACATGCGCCGAATGCGGGATGGGGACAAATCGCGAGCCGAACTTAATCCGCCGGAAAGGGAGCGACGTCTTTAATCGTCGGAGTCTAGGCGCTGTCCGGATCGGAGACAATGCAAACCTTTTCGCGCTCTGCCCGTCGTAACCTCGTCGGCATCACCCTTCTGCTCGGGAGCGCTGTCCCGGCCGGGGCGGGCGACGTCTGGGTCGGCCAGATCGCCGCGGTCCCGTCGGCGCGTCGTGCGCTGCCCGCCGGTGACGCGTCCATGGTTCCGGCGCCGGCCCCGCAGTCCGGCGCGACGGAGACGTCCGTCACCGGCCTGGCGGGTCCGCTGAACCCGTTGCAGGGCGTCGACCCCCATCGGCTCGACGTGCGGCAGACCGGCTCCCTGAACCGTCTGACCCTCCTGCAGGAGGGGAGCGGCCACAGTGCCACGGTCCTCCAGGATGGCGACACCAACAGCATCGCGGTCACGATGCAGGGGGCTCAGAACAGCCTGGCCCTGCAGCAGGTCGGATCCGGCCAGTCCATCGTGGCGCTGCAATCGGGGTTCGGCAATCAGATGTCCGCCGTCCAGGTCGGGCAGGGCAACGTCCTGCGGGCGGTCCAGCGCTAAGGCCGTCTCCAACCCCTTGTCGTAACGCGACCTGACTTCGCCGAACCGATCGCAGCTTCAGTACACCGCCGCGACGATACAACCCGTGCTGCGCATGCTCTCGCACAGGCTGCTCTCCCCGGAGGGTGGACGCGCGCCGCGCCGCTCCGCGCGCACCGACGCCTGGGCGGCCTCGGGCTTCCGGGCGGGGATGGCCGCGGCGAGGGGCGCCGGCCCGCTCGCGCGGGGAAGGATCGTCAGGGCGAAGGCCCATTCCGGGGAGATGCGGGCCGACAGGCCGGTGAAGGCGGGGGCGCGGCTCGGCGCGAGCGGGCCGGGCATCAGGGCCGCGGCGAGGCCCGCCGGCGCCCATTCGTGGGCGTCCCGGCCAGTGATCGCCCGGACGTAGTTGCGGGTCTCGAGGGGCAGCCCGCCTTGGCCCGACAGCCAGGCCCGCACCCGGGCCTCGCCGGCATTGTAGGCCGCCGCCGCCAGGCCCTGATTGCCGAGGCGCCGGTGCAGCAGGGCCAGGAGCTCGGCGGATTTCGGCAGGGCCTTGGCCGGATCGAACGGATCGTCGAGCCCCATCATCGCCGCCGTTCCGGGCATGAACTGGGCGATGCCCTGGGCGCCGGCCCGGCTGACGGCGTTGGGATTGTAACCGCTCTCCTGTCGGATCAGGCGTTTGAAGAAGTCGATCCCGATGCCGTGCTGATTGGCGGAGGTCTCCGTGAGGGACTCCAGGAGCGCAGAGGACATTCTGCCCATCTTCGCGAAGAGCGGCGGCGTGGTGAACGCGATCGGCTCTTGGACGCGCAGTGACTGCGAACCTAGTGCCGTGGTCCGTTCCCCCTGAAGCTGCCGGAGCAAGTCCGCTTCAGCGGCCGCTGCCGGCGAGCGCATCGCAAGAGCCGATAGCGTTCCTTCGGCGGCATAGCCGGCAGCAGCGACCATTATGATCCCGAACGCCACTGCGATCACACGCATGTATCTCACGGCAAACCTACTGATGCACCTTGCCTGCCGCTTAGAGTGCCTCACAAAACTCCCGATCACCGCCAGTTCTCGCCCTGAGCACGACAGCGCAGCGGGAGTTCTGTGAGAGACACTTAGTCCGACCCCAAGCGGTGGTTCGATGTCGTTCTCGTATCCGAAACCGTCTTGAGGATAATGCTAGCCTACTCGCTCTGACCTGAACGCGTGGAAAATGCACATCTCGGGTCGAGGTCTACGATTTCCATTCGGAATGTTGCATGAATGCAATGATTCGATTCAGCAGATGGGTAGAGGAAAATCTGCTTCGGGACAGTTTATTGGACTGAGCCAGGCTTGGGCCTGACCTGTCGGACTTCCGTGTCACTTGGCTCGCCGATCTTCAGCTTGCTGCTCGTGCTGCCGGCTGGCTGAGCAGGTGAAGAGGCTGCCTGAACCGTGTTGATTTTGGCCGGATTTTGCGGAGCTGTCGCTGGCGCGACTTGTTGGGCACTTCCCACCCCCGCACTGGGAGGGGGCTTCTGCGGCTGATTAAGGCGCCCCGGCCTTACTCGCACATACGCAACGGCCTGCTGCGCAGCATCGTAGCCACAAGCATAAGAGACGCGGACCCATTCACGCTGAGCGTTCTGAAAGCGGATAGAGTCGCCGCGGTACTGGATCACGGATGAGTTGGCCTCCGGCCGGCTGGCCTCCTGGAAAATCGTTCCGTAGGGCCTGAGCAGCCATTCGAAGTCACCTGGTGCTTCATCCTCAATTCGAGGCGCACATGATTCGACTGCTCGACCCGAGTTGTCACGAATGCAATCATCCATACAGGTCGCAATCGGAGGTTTATCCGGTCCGTTCAATGCTGTTGTCGGCAATGGCGCCAAGGAGTTTTGCTCAGAATTCTGAGAGAAGCTGATTGCCGGGGCATTGAGCAGGGCAGCTAGCACGGCTCTACCAACGAACCGGCCAAGATGTTGCCGAGGACGGCGAGGAGGTGCGATCCGCTTCTTCAGCATCGATCTAGATACCTGAACATTCATATGTTGGCGTTTTCAAACACGTTCGGCTCCGGAGCGAACCCCCGAAGCCGATGAGTGACGATGCCGCACTAATATGCGGCCAGCGTGAAGTTTGTCTTACTGCTTGATCGTCGCCACGTTGCCGGTGCCGTTCTGGCTCACGAGGGAACTGTTGTTGAAGGTAGCCTGCGTGATAGAAGCTACGTTTGAGTTGCCGTACTGGATGCTCGAAAGCTGATTGCTGGTGTCAGACTGTACGCCAGTTGCCGCGTTTCCTGTGCCGTTCTGGTAGTAGTTGACTTTATTGAAGCTGAAGAGCCCGCCATCCGACTGTGTGTTGGAAATCGTATTTCCAGTGCCATACTGGCGCGAGACCATCTCATTCCTGGTCCCACTTTGATTGTTGGTCAGCTTGTTGGATGCGCCGTTCTGCAAAGCGTCGACCTTAAGCAGCAAGCCATCCTGAGTGCTCGTGATGACGTTATTGTCGCCAAACTGATTCAATTCAGCGGAATTGAATCCCAGGCCTTTCTGCGTGCTTGTAATAGAGTTGTTAAATCCGCCATAAGAATTGCCGCCGTTCTGGGTAGCAATGAGGCTGTTTTCAAATCCGGACTGGGTGTTGGTAACACTGTTCTGAACGCCGCGCTGATCCACGGTTGCTGACTGATTTAGGCCGGATTGAGTATTGTAGAGAACGCTACCAGATAAGTACGAGACGTTATTATTCTGCTTCACGTCCAAAATGTGACCAGTTCCAGTTTGGCCGGTTCCGTAGTCATTGCCAGAAAAGACGTTGTTGTTGTAGCCGGTTTGCTCAAATTTTGCCTTCAAAGAGGTTCCGTCTTGCGAGGTCCGAGCGAAATTGTTGTCGCCATTCTGAGTAATGGCGATCGCATTGCCTCCGAAAAAGCTGCCGCCCTTCTGCGCAACATAGAAGCCGTTCTGATTGCCGTTCTCGACAACGTTGACGTCGCTGTAGGAGGCTGACTGCTTAACGTTGCTGCCGAAACTCCCGTTGTTTGACCCACGCTGCTGCAAATCTACATTGCTTTTGAATCCACTCTGCTCAATCGTCGCATTATTGGCAGTGCCAGATTGATAGGACTGTCCTCGACCTTTAGCGTTGCTACCAAAGGTGTTGTACGAGCCCTTCTGTTCGATCGTAAGCTTGTTTGAGCCGCTACCGGCCCCATTCTCTTGCCGGAAGTAAACCGTAGCTGAGGTGCCATTTCCTTTGCCGACCGTATTGTTACTGCCGGTCGTCTGCGTGACGGTAACTTCGTTAGAATTTCCACCCTGCTCTGTGTAAGAGGAGGAATCTCTCGCGTAGGCGGAGGTCGAAATAGCGAGCGTCGCAACGCCCATGGAAAGAGCGAGAAGATGCTTGTGCATGGTGGCTGAACCCCTGTGCGGAGTAGAGGCTCGCGCCCCCTCCCAAGTGACGATGAGCGGACTTGCGCCGCCGTTGGTGTCGAAGGATTTGCGCATCCGTCTCGCCGGGCGTTCGATCCTTAACGATTTGTTAGCTACACAGTGCTCGGCAGCATCACATCATCCAATTGGATGATGATTCAGAATTTGTTTAGATTCGATCGATTCCGTGCGGTGCCTGTGCAGATTAGGGTTAATCATCCGAATGGATGATGCGCGCCGCAGGCCTTGGGCGCTACGAGTGGATTCTTGATTGGGCGCTCGTGCCCGCCCTCCTCGATTGGCGCCCCGCTGTCATGCCGCACGTGACGTCTCAAGTGATCAGCGCCGCCTCCGGCCGTCATCATGAGAGCGCCTATCTCATGTGGGTCCGCGATCGCCTGGCGGCGCTCCTGGTCGAAGCGGAGGGCGGCTGGTTCCTGCAGCTCGGGCTTGGCCCATTCGAAGCGGAAGGCCTGATCTTCGCGTCCGTCGGCGAGGCGGAAGACTGGATTCGCGACTGCATCCCGGCCGGTTGGGCAGATGCCCCATGATGGGCAAGGTTCCGACCCCCGACCTGACGTTATTCAGGCGCTTACACTGCAAAGTGATCGCTGTGATCGGATCGATCGTGTCCGCACGTCAGCGTCTCCGCAATTTTCACCGGGAATGGCGCAGCGATTTCAGTTCGGGGGCAGTTGTAAAAATTAATCGATATTGCCTAGGAATGCTTAGCATTCCGGAAGCGCAGTGGTGTCATCGTGAGTTCAGGCCATCCCCTGCTGCAATTGCTCGACAGGATGAGCTGCGGTGCCGTCATGATCGACGCAAGCGGGGCGCCGTTCGATTTGAATACCACGGCCTCCGGCATTCTCGGTCGGCAGGACGGCGAGCACCAGGGGTTCGGAACCCACGGGATGCCGCCGCAGATCGAGAACTGGCGCGCCCTGCGCCGGCTGCTGGCGCAGGCGGGCCAGGGCCTGCGGATCGGCGGCGAATCCTGGGTGACCGTCCCGCGCGCGTGCGGCGCGCCCCTGGTCCTGCATACGATCCCCCTCGGAGAGCCGGGATCGTCCGCGCCGAACACGGTCATCATCCTGGTCGACCTGCGGTACAGCCCGCGCCCGACGCCGAGCGTCCTGCAGAAGCTGTTCGACCTGACGCCAGCCGAGGCACGCCTGGCCATCGAGATCGCCGGGGGCCGGACGTTGTCGGAAACGTCCGTCAAGATGGGCCTCAGCAACGCGACGCTCCGCACCCAGTTGTCGGCGGTGTTCACCAAGACGCAGACCCGGCGGCAGGCCGAGCTCGTCGCCCTGCTGACCCGGGTCGCCATCCTGCCCTGAGCCCCGGCGTCATGAGCCGTCTCGCCATGGGTCGTCTCGCCATGGGCCGCGTCGGAGGGCTTGCCTGCCTCGTCCTTCCCCTCCTCGCAACCGGAGCGATCAGCATGGAGCCGGGTCCCGAAACCTCCGCCGAAGCCGACTTGCGCTGCCGCATCGAGCGGGAGACCGCGGGTGCGATGACGACCCTCCGGGGCATCGCCCTGGCGCGGGCGGACGCGGCGGGGACCTACTCGCTGCTGGTGGTCAAGACCGGCCCCGGCGGGACGTCGCGCCTCCAGCAGGGCGGACGCTTCCAGGCCGTGGCCGGCGCCCGGACCGGACTTGGCGAAATCCGTCTCAGCCTGGAGCCGCAGGCCGGCTTCGAGGCTACCCTGACGCTCGAGGTCGATGGCCGCCGGATCGGCTGCGAGGCCAGCGTCGCCCCCTCGACCCCCTTGTGAGGATCCGAGCCATGATCGTTCTCCGTTCCACACACTTCCGGATCCTGCCGATCCTGCCCCTCGCGCTCAGCCTGGCGGCCCCCGCCGCCGCCCAGCAGAGCGTCTATATCGGGCAAGTCGACCCGACGGCAGCGGCGCCCCCGCGGCGCAGCACCAACCAGAACTCCGTCGAGCCCCTCCTCGTCACCACAAACCCGGCCGTGACGGGGTTGCCCGTCGCCGGGCCCGCCGCCAACAGCCTGTCCGCCATCGTCACCGCCTCCGGCCAGTCCGGCACGCTGACGCCGGGGCAGACCCAGAACATCGCGGTGATCAATCAGCTTGGATCCTCCAACGAAAGCAGGATCGTCCAGACGGGGGGCGGCAACGACGCACGCACCACCATCGCGGGCACCGGCAATATCACGGCCCAGACGCAGGACGGATCGTCCAATCGATCGGCCCTCGGAATCCTCGGCGATCGCAATTCGCTCACCAACGCGCAATCCGGCTTCAGCAACGACGCAAACATTTCCGTGATCGGATCGGGATACGTCATCACGAACACTCAGACGGGATCGAATCTCTCTTACGGCCTGACCGTCTCGTCCACGAATGCTGGTGATAAAAATATCACTGTTAATCAGATAGGTAATGGATCAGTCCAGGGACAGGCTGTGAACGGGTTGTCGCCTTCGATCAGCAGTGTAAGCTCAGGACGGTCCGCTCGATAACGCTGGCAGTTCTGCTGTCGGTGTCATCGTTGCGGGTCGTCCGAGGGGGTTACGATGCCTTTGCGTCCGTCTTCACTTGCTTTGCTTGGCTTGAGCGCTCTGGCGATGCCCGTCTCGGCGAGCCCGCTCAACTACCAGCCGGTGAATCCGTCGTTCGGGGGCTCTCCGCTCAACGGCAACTGGCTCCAGTCGCAGGCGACGGCGCAGAACATCTTCGTGCGCAAGCGCCAGCTCGCGGACACGGTGGCCCAGCAGATCGCGCAGCAGCAACAGCAGGCGAACAACACCCCCTCGACCGCCTCGAACTTCGCCGCCGTGATCAATGCGCGCCTGCTGGCGGCCGTCGCCGACCGCATCACCAACGCGATCTTCGGCGAGAACGCGCAGCAGAGCGGCACCTTCGTCGTCCAGGGCACGACGATCCAGTTCCAGCAGGCGGGTCCCAACGTCCAGATCACGGTCAATGACGGCGCGACCGTCTCCACCGTGACGGTGCCCCTCGGGTTCTAAGGGACCAACCCGCGCGAAACCCGGCTTTCCGGCCATTCCGCCTTCTCGTCGTAGCGTAGGACCGCGTGGGGCCTCCGGCGCGATCCCATCCGAGCGGCCTGCCGCCCCTCAAGAATCTCCCGGTGTTTCCTCGGATGATCCTGTTTCCACAGCGCCTGTTCGCCGCCGGTCTGGCCTGCCTGGTTCTGGCCGGGTGCGAGACGACCCTGGGGCAGCGCGAAACCCTGGCGGAAGCGCCGATCCTCACGCCCGCCTCGCCCACCGGCATCGGCCTGGAGACCTTGCCGCCGCCGGAGCGGGCCATCGACGTCGCCATCTACGCGTTCCCCGACCTTACCGGTCAGAACAAGCCGAGCGACAACTTCGCCGAGTATTCGCGTGCGGTGACCCAGGGCGGGTCGGCCTTCGCGGTCGATGCCCTGCGCAGGGCCGGCGGCGGCAAGTGGTTCAACGTGGTCGAGCGCGGCGGCCTGCAGTCGCTGCTTCAGGAGCGCCAGCTCATCCGCGCCACGCGAACGGAGTTCGAGGGCACCAACGCCAAGCCGCTGCCGCCCCTGCGCTTCGCCGGCCTCATCGTCGAGGGCGGCATCCTGGCCTACGATGCCAATACGGTGACGGGGGGCCTGGGCGCGCGCTACCTCGGCATCGGCCTCGACACCAAGTACCGCCGCGACATGGTCACCGTGGCCATGCGCGTGGTCTCGGTCCAGAGCGGGCAAGTTCTGCTCAGCGTCACCACGACGAAGACGATCTACTCGGTCCTGCTGTCGGGTAACATCTACAAATTCGTGGCCCTCGACCGCATCCTCGAAGGCGAGACCGGCTTCTCGCGCAACGAGCCGACGCAGCTCGCCGTCCGCGAGGCGATCGAACTCGCCGTCTACTCGCTGGTCATCGAGGGCGCCGAGCGCAAGCTGTGGAAGTTCAAGAACAGCGCCAGCTCCACCAGCCTGATCGACCGCTATCGGGGCGCCCCCGTGGTGGGCGCGAAGGCCGAACTGGCCGCGCCGGCCCCGCCGACCCAATACACGCAGCTCGAGCTGCCGTCCTCGCCGGCGACCCCTACAGAGTCCGGCCCGTCCGTCATGGCATCCGCTCCCCCGTCCGATGCGCCGCCCCGCGCTGGCGACACGCCCCTCCGCTAGACCCCGTGCGCCGCACCATGCTCGCCACTCAGCCCACCCACTGCCGCCTGAGCCGTCCGGCCCTTGCCTGCCTCGGTTTCGTCCTGGGAGGGTGCGTGTCCGGCCAGAACCAGCCCCCGCCCGTGGCCATCGTGACGGACCTCGCAGCGGTGGCAGCCTGCGCGTTCGTCGCTCCCGTCGGGCCTCCCCCCTTCACGCCCGGCTACCGGCTGGATTCGGGTTACCAGGATTTCCAGGATGCCCTTCGCCGGCGTACGGCCGCCCTCGGCGGAACGCACCTCTACCTCACCAATCCTTCCGCGGGATGGGGCGGCGCCAGCGCCATCGGCAGCGCGTATCGCTGCCGGTACACGCTCTCGTGAGACCGGATCGGTGGTCCGGAGCGCCACGCCTGACCTCCAGACTTAAGAATTTTCTTTTTGTTCGATGTTTGATTTCAGAGCTTGATGGCCCGCGATCCCTTCGTTCGAGGGGAGGGACGCGTTGGGGGCCAAATTCTTCGTGGCAGCGCCGCGAAGATTGAACCGGTCCGTCAAGCGATCCAACATAGGTAAGCGAGCCTGGAGGGCGCTCTCGAAGTGCCACGGGATCAATCCGAAGACTGTCGCCAAGGTCGGGCAGCGGACCACGGCCGCCGATCAGCGCATGGGCTGAAAGTATCCGGGTTCGACGATCCCGTCAGCGGAAGGCGATGCAGGCGGCGTCACACGCTCCTACCGCTCGACGACGGCCCTTACGTGCCACAGATCTACCATCCCGCACCTGACGTGCTCGTCGCTGCACCGTCCGGCATCGGCCGGGGCCCGCAATGATATCGCGCATCGACCGACCGAGCCGCGTCACCGCTGGACCAACGGCGAGAAGCACTTCCATGGAGTGAAATTCCCGATCGGAGCAGGCCAGAAGACATGACACCAAGGATCGAGAGACTCTTCCTCGCAGCGTCATGTGAATCAGGGGCGGGCGGCACGGCAGAAAATGTCGCCCTTGCGTATTCAAGGATTCTCACACCCCAAATCACGAAAATGTTATTGCCCCTTTGCGCTCCTCGCCAGGACGGGTGATGCCGAAATGACAAAAGCTTAAGATTTCGTGCATTTCAATGCCGATCGATGTTGACGCAATGGCTGCGTTGCAATTACCTGATGATGAGAAGTGCTGCTATCACCTGCAGCGATGGGCATTCGTGTAATGGCTTGGATTAATTTCACTAGGTCAAGGCCCACCGAAGAAGCCAAAAGCCTTCAATCTTCGAATTACGACATGACCAACAGAACCCCGTCGAGCGATGATTCGATGCCTGTGGATCTGATCTCCAAAAGCAGCGGCGACTCTCGTACTAGTTCTGGCATCAAAGATTTTTCACTCGATACCATTGGTCAGCAGAATGAGATCGTCCGTTTTCGGATCTCCGAAATGCTCGATCGATTGGAGGATCTCAAATCGCTACAGAGCGATTTCTCCTCCGTAATCGAGCCGATCATTGCGATCACAGACGAACTGCCCAAGGCGAAGATTCGGATATCCGAGGTCGAGACGCTTTTGACCCTGGAGCAGGCAGGCGCCGCCAACATGCGGCGTGAACTCGCGGACATCTCGAAGCGCCTGGCAGAGGTCTCGAACGACTACTCGGCGACAACGCTCCAGCTTCACCACCTGGAAGCCAGTCTGAAGGACCGGGATGCGACCGGTGAGGAATTGCGCGTCAGTCTGCGCGACAAGACCCTGGTCGCTGAAAATCTCGAACGACAGCTCTTTGCCGAGACGGAGCAGAGCCGTGCGTTGCTCGGCGAGAGCAAGGCCCTTCGGATCGAGGCGAAGTCCCTCGATCAGGCGTTGGCTCGGTCCGAGAGCGAGCTTCAGGACGTCCGAGAGGCACGCGGTCTTCTGGAGCAGGACAATCACCGCCTCCAGATCCTCAGCGAAGAACAAGCGGTCAAGCTCTCGGAGCTGACGGCCCGTTCGCAGGATCACGAAACTCAGGCGGATACGGCCCGCAGCCTGGCGAGGAGCCTCGAGCAGCAACTGGCGAACACCGTCTCGGCCGCTCAGAAAGCCGAAGCCCAGTCCGAGGTGGAGATGGTGGCGCACCGGACGGAGCGCGCCAGCCTCGCCATGCGGCTCGAGGCGGCCACGGGACGGCTCCTGGCAACGGACCAGATGCTGCAACAGCTGCGCAACCAGCTGCGTGAGCGCGACGAGGCGGGGCGGGCTGCGGAGCGGGGCTTCAAGGAAGCCTCCATCGAGCGGGTGACCCTCGAGCGTCGCCTGGAAGGCGTGCAGGCCGACCTCGCTCGTCAGACGGAGCGGTTCCTCGAGATGCAGCGCGCGCGCTCGGAACTGGATCATCGCTGCGAGATGTTCTCCAAGGCTATTGCCGCCAAGGACGCGGCCCTCGAACAGGCCACGGGGCGGGTCGCCAGTCTGTCGGACCGGATTGAGCAACTCCTCCACCGGCAGGAGATCGAGCGGGCGGATTTCGAGACGGTCAATCATCGCCTCGTCGAGGAACTCCAGCACGAGCGATCCGAGCGCAAGATGGCTCAGGGCGCCCTCGACATCGCACGGGAGAGCCGCGTCTCGCTTCAGAAGCAGCACGAGGCGCTGAAGCGCACGGCACGTTCATTCTCGAGCGACGAGGCGACCCTTCGGGCCGAGGCACCGGTCGCTCCGTCGCCCGAGCCGAGCAACGTCAGACCCTTCATGCCGGCCGAGAAAACCACCTGAGCTTCACGCCGGGTCGAGAGGATCCGCCCATCCCACGGATGGGCAGGGGACCGAAATTTTGAGGAAGGAAGGCCATGACCGAGAACGCTCTGCGCGATCATCCGACGACGTCCGCGGCCGCTTGGCTCATGCGGGGACGGGCGGACGCCGTCCTGGTGCCGGTTGAGAACCTGGTCCCTTTGAAGCCCGTTCCCGACGCACCTCAGGTCGACGAGGCGGCAGCCCCCGATCGCCGCAACTGGTCCTCGACCCTCGACCTCATCCACGAGGCCACCGCCGCGATCCGAATCAGCGAGGAGCGGTCGAGTGAGTTGGAGAAGGAATTGCGCGTGACGGTCGCTCAGGCCATCGAGCGGGAGCAGGTCCTCGAAGGCAAACTCGCCAAGTCCGAAACGCGCGCGGAACTGGCGGAGAAAAGGGCAAGCGAGGCCGAGGAATGGCTCGCCCGCCTGCATGAGGCCGTGGTGGCGGGCTTCACACGGGCGACGCGGGAGCCCGGTCAGCCCGACCCAACCCAATCCTCCGTCGCATAGTCCGCGCCATGGCCCTCCGCGCCTTGCCGAGCATCCCCGAAAAGAGCACCATCCTCCATCTTCCGGACATCCGCGAGACGGACGCGTCGACGGCGCTGGTTCTCTACGGATTCGAGGATGTCCAGGAATGCGACGGCGCCCGGACCCTGCAGCTCGTCGAGCGCGCCGTGGACTCCATGCGGGCGTTGCGCGCCCGCGCGGACTACATCTCGGCCCAGTCCCTCGACCTGATCCATCTGACCCAGCGCGAGCGGCTTCAGATGCAGGCCGAGCTGAGGCGTGCGCGTGAGGAAGCGGCAAGCTTCCAACGGCAGGCCGAGGATGCGATGGCGGCGTTCGCCAAGGCGAACCTGCGCCTCCGCGAGGCCGAGCTCAGTCGCCGCGAGGCCGAGCTCGCTACGCAGCGTGCTCACGCCCGAGCGGAAGCGGCAGAAACCCGGACGCGGAGCCTGGAGCTCTATTTGAAGAAGATCAGCCGATATCTCTCGGAGCGGCTGACGCCGGATTTTATCGGCTGAGAGCTCGGCTTCTCCGGCATTGCTTTCGATTTTGTCTTGAATGATTCCCGTAGGACAAACGGGGATTATTCGTGTGCGTGCATTTGAAGAACTTCGTATCGCACAAGCTCCCGCAGGTGCAGGCAGCGCACCTCGGTCGCCGCCCGGCGCACCGATTCGACGGGCTCGCGTTTGCCGGTGCCGTCACCGGAGGACGAGGCGGTCGTGGCCGCCTTTCGTAGCAGTCGATACGCCGCCGGGGCCTCTCGCAAGCAGGCTGGCGCCACGAAGGCGATGCCCTCCCTGGGCCGGACGGACTGCGACATCACCCGCCTCGCTCCTGCCAACCGAATATCGGACCTGTTCCGCCCAGCGAGCCGAAAGTGAATTGAGGCCAAGTGAGATTGACGGAGGTGAGATCGACCGAGAGGATCAGACCCGACGCGCGAGGCTAGGAGCAAGTTCGCTCAGGATGACTATACAGAACGGTATGATCATGCCGAATCGGGATTGATAAGGAGGACCAATAAATCCCCTGTCGTCAATCTTGCCCAGCCAGCAAAAGTCGCTAGCTTGGGCCACCTGCAGATTCGATCGATGACTTATCGGCCGCCCTGACGCATGACTTTGACAGCCGCCCAGATTCTCGATCTCGCCCCCGACGCGTCCAGCCGCAAGGCAGGTCAGGATCAGGCGAAGCCGACCAGGTGGAGCGGCCTCGGCCGAGCCGGGATGGTGATCTGGGGCGAGATCAAGGGCAGCGGCGCGAGCCCCTACCGCACGGTGGCGGACCTCGCCGGGCCGGCCTCGAAATGCACCTGCCCGAGCCGCAAGTTCCCGTGCAAGCACGCCCTCGGGCTGATGCTGGCGGATGCGTCCGCCCCGCTCGCCGAGGCCGCCCCGCCCGATTGGGTCGAGGCCTGGGCGAAGGGCCGGGAGAGCCGCGCTGCCGCCGAGACGCGGGCGCAGGGGCCCACCAAGCCCGTCGACGCGCGGGCCCAGGCCCGGCGCCGGCAGGCCCGCGAAGACCGGGTCGCGGCGGCCCTCGATGAACTCGACCTCTGGCTGCGTGACCTGATGCGGCGTGGCCTCGCAAGCGCGCGGGGCGAGCCGTACACCTTCTGGGACCGTATGGCCGGCCGCCTCGTGGATGGGCAGGCGCCGGGCCTCGCCCGTCGGGTTCGGACCCTGCCGGGCCTCCCCGCCGCCGCGGCCCAGCCCGGAGCGCCGCGACCCGAGGCGGCTCTCGGCCTCGGCCTCGGCCGGCTCGCCCTGCTGGTTCGGGCCGCGCGCCGCCTCGACGCCCTCGACCCCGAGCAGGCGGCGGGGGTTCGTGCGGCGGTCGGCTATCCGGTCACCGCCGAGGAGATGGCGGGCCGGCCGGACCAGGCCGACGCCTGGGCGGTGCTCGCCCACAGCGTCGAGGAGGAAGACCAGCTCACCGCCCGCTCGGTCTGGCTCGCCGGCCGCGGTACCGGCGCCCTGGCGCAGGTGCTCGATCATGGCACCACGGGCTCGCCCCTGCCGGCTGCCCCCGCTGCCGGCCAGGACTTCTCCGGTGCGCTCGCCTTCCAGCCGGGCGATCCGCCCCTGCGCGCGACGTTCCGCGACGGCCGGGCCGGGCCGGCGGCATGGGCGAGCCTGCCGGGCGGGGGAACCGTCGCGGCGGCGCGCGAGGCCTTCGCGGCGGTGCTGGCACGGGCACCCTGGACCGAGCGCTGGCCGGTCCGGCTCGCGGGCGTGCGGCTCGGGCGCCTCTCCGCGAGCCAGGGAGGGACCACGGCCTTCGGGGCGGGGGACGCAACCGGCTGCCTCGCGCTCCGGGGCGATCCGCGCCTGCCGAGCCTCATCGCCGTGGCGGCGGGTCGCCCGGTCGACCTGTTCGGCCTTTACGACGGCGACGGGCTCGTTCCCCTCGCCCTCGTGGCGGAGCGCCGGCTCTACGCGGTGCCGGCGCAGGACCCGCAGCCGATCCTGCTGCCGGTGGCCTGATGACGGAGGCCGCGCCCCTGACCGCCGGCGACGGCTGGGAGCCGGTGCTCGCCGCCGCCCTGCTCGGGGCCGAGCGCGCACCGCCCGCCGCGCCCGGGCCCCTGGCGGATTTCATCGCCGAGGCCGATGCGGGCGGCGCCCTGCTGGCGCGGCTCGCGGCGCACGGCGCCCTCCACCGCGCCGGGGCGGGACTGAGACCGGAGGCGCTGGTGACAACGGAGCCGCGGGAGGCCTTCGGCCCCGAATGCCCGTTCGCCGCCGCAACGCGGCTCTACGGTTTTCTCGTCGGCGGCCACGCCGCCCGCAGGCGCCTGGAAGAATGGTGCGCACTGGCCGCAGCGGCCGGGATGCGCGCGCCGGTCTGGCTGCTTCAGGCCCTGGCCCCACACCGCGACACCCTGCCCGAGGCGGTCGACCGGGTCGCCGGCCCGGAACTCGCCTGGCTCGCCCGCGCCTGCGGCGAGGGCGCCGCCGAGGCCACCGAGGGGCCCGCGGACTGGACCGAGGGCACCCTGGGCGAGCGCCGCGCCGCCTTCGCGGCCTTCCGCGCCCACGACCCGGAGGCCGCGCGCGCCGCCCTGGAGCCCGACTTCCGCAAGGAGAAGGCCGACTTGCGCGAGGCTCTGGTGGAAGCCCTGGAGACCCGGCTGTCCCAGGCCGACGAGCTCTTCCTCGAAGCCTGCCTCGACGACCGCGGCGGCGGCGTCCGGCTGGCGGCGCAGCGCCTGCTGCCGCGCCTGGCCGGTTCGCGCTACGCCGCCCGCATGGCGGAGCGGGCGCGGGCGGCGCTGCGCATCGAGGGCAAGCGCCGGCTCCTCGGCGGTACGACGGACACCCTCGTCGTCACCCTGCCGGAGGAAAGCTCCGACCTCGCCCGCGACGGCGTGGCGGCGAACACCTGGGAAAGCCGCGGCGGCGGCACCCGGGCGGCCCTGCTGCGGGGTATCCTGGCGCGCGCGCCGCTCCACGCCTTCGCCGAGCATCCGCCACGCCTCTGGATCGAGCTGGCCCTGCGCAGCGAGTGGTCGGAGCCCATCGTCGACGGGCTGTTCTCGACGATCCAGCGCACGCGCGACCCCGCCTGGACGCACGCCGCCGCCGACGTACTGGCCGAGGCCTATGCCGAGAAGATCAAGGGCGTGCGCCGAACCAACCCGCTCCTGGGCCTCTGGGCACAGGCCCTCGACCTCCTGCCCGGCGCGGAGTGGGAAGCGCGGGTCGCCGATCAGATCCGGGATCGCCGGATCGAGACGGTGCTGGCCCTGCTCGCCCGCGGGCCGGAGCACTTCTCCGCGCCGTTCAGCGCCGCGCTCCTCGACTGGCTCGCCCTCGTGAGCCGCGGCTCGGACAGCCTGCGCAAGGATCTCGCCAAGGGCTGGATCGTCGAACGCCTCGCCGAGCGGCTCGCGCCGAGCGACGCCGCCGCGTCCGCCGCCGCCGCCATCCTGGCGCGCTCGGACGAGGCGGAGGGCGAGCGCCTGCACAATCAACTCACGACGCTCGCCGAGACGCTGGCGCTGCGCGCCGCGATGCGACGCGATTTTCAGCCGGTGACCACCACAGGGGAGAGTACCCGAGGATGACGTCGCGCAACGGAGACAAGACCGCGCAGATGCGCCAGGCCGCCGAGGATGCCTTCGCGGAGGAAATCGCGGCCCTGAAAGCGGCCGACGACCGGCCGCGTCCGCCCAATTGGCGGATGTCCCCGCAGGGCGTCGTCACCTACCTCATGGGCGGCATCCTCGATTCCGGCTTCGCCGTGACCCCGAAATACATCGGCGACCGGCGTCTGATGGAGATCGCGGTGGCGACGCTCGCCACCGACCGGGCGCTGCTGCTGCTCGGCGTGCCCGGTACCGCCAAGAGCTGGGTCAGCGAGCATCTGGCGGCCGCCATCTGCGGCACCTCGCGCCTCATCGTGCAGGGCACGGCGGGCACGAGCGAGGAGGCGATCCGCTACGGCTGGAACTACGCCCTCCTGCTCGCCAAGGGCCCGAGCCGCGAGGCGGTGGTCGCCTCGCCGATCATGCGGGCCATGGAGGAGGGCCGCATCGCCCGCGTCGAGGAGCTGACCCGCATCCCCTCCGAGACGCAGGACAGCTTCATCACCGTCCTGTCGGAGAAGACGCTGCCGATCCCGGAACTCAACGCGGAGGTCTCGGCCCGGAAGGGGTTCAACCTCATCGCCACGGCGAACAACCGGGACCGCGGCGTCAACGAACTGTCGAGCGCGCTCAAGCGCCGCTTCAACACCGTGGTGCTGCCGCCGCCGGCCACGATCGAGGCCGAGGTCGCGATCGTGGAGAGCCGGGTGGCGGCCCTCGGCCGCGCCTTCGAGATCCCGGCCGAGCCGCCGGGCGCCGACGAGATCCGCCGCGTGGTCACGATCTTCCGGGAGTTGCGCGAAGGCGTGACGGCGGACGGCAAGGCCCGGGTGAAGCAGCCCTCCGGCACCCTCTCGACGGCGGAGGCGATCAGCGTCGTCGGCAGCGGGCTAGCGCTCGCGGCGCATTTCGGCGACGGCCGCCTCTCGGCCCGGGACCTCGTCTCCGGGATCACCGGGGCGGTGGTGAAGGACCCGGTGCAGGACGCCATCGTCTGGCGCGAATACCTGGAGACCGTGGTCAAGGAGCGGGACGGCTGGAAGGACTTCTACAAGGCCGCCCGCGCGGGCGCGTGACGGAGCGCCGCGATGTCCGACATCCGCCTCTTCGGCATCCGCCATCACGGGCCGGGCTCGGCGCGCTCCCTCGCCGCGGCCCTCGACGCGTTCCGGCCGGACTGCCTGCTGATCGAGGGACCGCCGGACGCGGACGCGCTGATCGGACTCGCCGCCCACGACGGGATGGCGCCCCCGGTCGCGCTCCTGGTCTACCGGCCGGACCAGCCGCGGACATGCGCCTTCTTCCCCTTTGCGGCCTTCTCGCCCGAATGGGTGGCGATGCGCCACGGCATCGCCGCCGGCACGACGGTCCGCTTCATCGATCTGCCGCAGGCGATCCGGCTCGCGGACGGGTTCGGCGCGCCGGACCGGGGGCCGCCGGCGGAGGCCGCGCCGGAACCGCCCGCCGGGGAAAAGCCGACCCCGGTCCCCGCCGCGATTCGGCGCGATCCCCTGGGCGAACTCGCTGCGGCCGCCGGCTATCCGGACGGCGAGCGCTGGTGGGACGCCCTGATCGAGGGCCGGGCGGGCACGGACGGCGACGTCTTCGCCGCCATCGCCGAGGCGATGGCGGCGCTCCGTGCGGAGGCCGAGCCCGACCCGGACGAGGCGTTCCGCGAGGAGGCCCGCGAAGCGCACATGCGCACCGCCATCCGAAAAACCGCGCAGGCCTTCGCGCGGGTCGCCGTGGTCTGCGGCGCGTGGCACGTGCCGGCACTCGCCCGCCACGACGCACGCGGCCAGGCGGGCGCCGACACCGCGATCCTCAAGGGCCTGCCGAAGACGAAGGTCGCCGCCGCCTGGGCGCCCTGGTCCTACGAACGGCTCGCCATCGCCTCCGGCTACCGCGCCGGGGTGCTCTCGCCCGAGTGGTACGACACCCTGTGGCATCACGGCGACCGGGTCGCCGCACGCTGGCTCGCCCGCGCCGCCGCCCTGCTGCGGGCGGAGGACCTCGACGCCTCGCCGGCCTCCGTCATCGAGGCGGTCCGCCTCGCCGAGGCGCTGGCGGGCTTCCGCGGCCGGGCACGGCCCTCCCTCGAGGATCTCGACGAGGCCGCACGGGCGACCCTGTGCTTCGCCGACGACGCCCCGATGGCGCTGATCCGGCGCAAGCTCGTCATCGGCGAGCGCCTCGGCGCCACCCCGCCGGACAGCCCCGGCACACCGGTCGAGGCCGATTTCGCCGCCCAGTGCCGGCGCCTGCGCTGGAAGCCCGGCACGGATGCGGGCGAGGTCACCCTCGACCTGCGCAAGGAGACGGATCTGGCCCGCAGCCATTTCCTCAACCGACTGCGGCTCCTCGGCATTCCGTGGGGCGAGCGGCGGCAGGCACGCGGGCGCGGCACGTTCAAGGAGGCGTGGTTCCTCGCCTGGAAGCCCGAATGGGTGGTGGAGCTGGTCGCGGCCTCGGCCGAGGGCGGCACGATCGCCGAAGCCGCCGCCGGACGGGTGCGCGCGCAGTCCCGCAGCGCCACCCGCGTCGCCGACCTGTCCGGCCTGATCGGTACGCTGCTCGACGCCGACCTGGCGGCGGCGACAGGGGACGTGATCCGGGCGCTGGAGGACCGCGCTGCGGTCTCGGCCGACGTGTTCGACCTGATGGAGGCGTTGCCGGCGCTCGCCGAACTCGCCCGTTACGGCTCGGTCCGTGCCTCCGACACCGCACCGGTCCTCGCCGTAGTGCGAGGGCTGGTGCCGCGCGCCGCCGCCGGGCTGGTGGCCGCCTGCCAGAGTCTCGACGACGACGCGGCCGACGCCGCCAAGGCTCGGATCGTCGCGGTCTCGGGCGCGGTGGCGCTGCTGGAGGAGCCGGAACTGGCGGCACTCTGGCAGGAGGCCCTGCGCGCCCTCGCCGATCAGGAGCACGTCCACGGCCGCGTCGTCGGCCGCGCCGCGCGCCTCCTGTTCGACGCGCGAGCGATCGAGGCGGCGGAGGCCGGCGACCGGATGCGGCGCGCCCTGTCGCGGGCCGCCGGCGCCCTGTCCGCCGCCGCCTGGATCGAGGGGTTCCTGGAGGACAGCGGCACGGTGCTGATTCACGGCCAGGGCCTGCTCGGCGTGGTGGACACGTGGCTCTGCGACCTGCCGCCCGAGACCTTCACCGAACTCCTGCCCCTGGTTCGCCGCACCTTCGCGACCCTTGCTGCGCCCGAGCGCCGGGCCATCGGCGCGGCGCTCGCCCGGCCGGACGGCGCGGGGGTCGGGGTGGAGGTGGGCCCCGAGATCTTCGACGCGGCGCGGGCCGCCCGGGTGCTGCCGATCCTGCGCCTGCTGCTCGGCCCCGAGCCCGCCGGCCAGAACGGAGACACCGCATGAGTGAGACCGAACCCGCGACCGGCCGGGTGGGCGAGGCGGAGCGCCTGCGCCGCTGGCGCCTGGTGCTGGGCGGGGGCGCGGCCGAGGGGACGCGGGTCCGCCTCTCCGAGCGCGACCTGCGCCTCGACCGGGCGATGGGCGCCCTCTACGATTCGGACCGCAAGGGAAGCTTGGACGCCTCGGCACCCTCGGTGCCGCGCTGGCTCGGCGACATCCGCGACTGTTTCCCGGCCTCCGTCGTTCAGGTGATGCAGCGCGACGCCTTCGAGCGGCTCGACCTCAAGCGCATGCTGGCCGAACCCGAAATGCTGGAGGCGGTCCAGCCCGACGTGAACCTCGTCTCGACCCTGATCTCCATGCGCAGCCTGCTCGGCGGGCGCACGCGGGAGACGGCCCGCCTCGTGGTAGGCAGGGTCGTGGACGACCTGATGAAGCGGCTGGAGGAGCCCCTGCGGCAGGCGGTGGCCGGGGCCATCGACCGCGTCAGCATCAACCGGCGCCCGCGCCACGCCGAGATCGACTGGAACCGCACCATCCGGGCGAACCTGCGCCATTATCAGGCCGCGTACCGGACCATCATCCCGGAGACGCGGCTCGGCCATGGCCGCCGGAGCCGCGGCTCGCTGAAGGACATGATCCTGTGCATCGACCAGTCCGGCTCGATGGCCAATTCCGTGGTCTATTCGAGCATCTTCGGCGCCGTGATGGCCTCGCTCCCGGCGGTCTCGACCCGGCTCGTGGTGTTCGACACCGCGGTGGTCGACCTCTCCGACGCGATGGACGATCCGGTCGAGGTGCTGTTCTCGGTCCAGCTCGGCGGCGGCACCGACATCAACCGGGCGGTGAGCTACTGCGCCGCGCGCATCACCCGGCCCGAGGACACCGTCATGGTGTTGATCTCCGACCTCTACGAGGGTGGGGTCGAGGCGGGGCTCCTCGCGCAGGCGCAGCGCCTCGTCGCCTCCGGCGTTCAGATGATGGCCCTGCTCGCCCTCTCCGACGAGGGCGCGCCCGCCTACGACCGGGCGCTCGCGGCCCGGCTCGCGGCGCTCGGCGTGCCCGCCTTCGCCTGCACGCCGGACCTCTTCCCCGACCTGATGGCCGCGGCGATCCGCAAGCAGGATCTGACCGCCTGGGCGGCGCAAGCCGGCATCGCGGTGGTGCCGGCGGCGGAGCCCTGAGACGACGAGGCCGGTCTTCCCCGCGATGGGCGTCCTGCTTGGTTCTCCGATGGGAAGCAGGTTTCAATGCAGAACCGGTGGCCACTTTCACGCAACCTGCTCAAGCCGACCGGCCCGCCTTCGAAGGCCCCCAAGTACCCCGATTCCTCCGTCTCGCCCTCGTCCTTCCGGTTCTCGCCGGTCCGCCCGCCCGGGCGCAGGGACCGGCCGACGGGCCATCGTCAGGGCTCGGCCCCGTGCGGCGTCCGCGGGTCAGGAGCCGAATCCCCACGACGACGGCGACCTCCGTTGCGACGAGGGCGAGCGAGACCCAGAAGCCGACATCGACGGGCGTGTGACCGGTTTCGCGCAGGGCGTATCCGAGGGCCAGGAACGGCGCGTTCCACACCGCGATGCCGATGGCGGCGGCTCGCGCGAACGGTGCGGGACGGAGCCCGAGCACGCCGGCCGGGAGCGCCAGGTAGATCCGCGCGACGGGGACCGTCTGGCCGATCAGCGTGACCCAGAAGTGATTCCGGCGGTAAGCGGCGGCGAGGCCGGCATAGGCGCGCGGACTGAAGAACACGTATTTTCCGAACCGCACGACCGCGGTCGCGACACGCCGCTCGCCCAGGCCGCGCCCGATCCCGTACCAGACCAGGGATGCGCACAGGGACCCCGCCGCGGTCGCGAGGAGCGCCAGCAGGAGCGCGGTGGCGTCCGGCACGGTCATGCCGAGCAGCATCAGCATGACGTAGGACGGGACGACGGGGACGAATTTCTCCGCGAACGCGATCCCGAACAGTCCCGGCAGGCCGAGACCGAGGAAGAGCGCGACGAGATCCTGCGATGCCATCGCCGTCACCCGGCCGTCGTCTGGCGCCGCACGATCCGGTAGACCGAGGCCGGCGGGAGGTTCCGGAACGTGCGGCCGATGCGGGTCGCCTCCAGGTCCAGCGCGTCGAGGAGCATCTCCGGGACCGAGCAGCGCTTGCCGTAGGTGTAGAGGAAGAAGGCGCCATCCGGCCGCAGGAAGCGGAACGCCCCCCGGAGGATCTCCGCGATCTTCTTCTGTTCCATGTTCAACAGACCCAGGCCGCATACCACGGCGCCGACCGGGGCCTCGTTGAAGAGCAGATGCCTGTTCAGCGCGGCCGCATCCATCCACAGCACCCGCGCGTCGGGGAACCGCACCTGAAGCAGCCGCGCGAAGTCGGAACCGTACTCGACGAGCGTCAGATCCTGTTCCCGCACCCCGCGCTCGAGGAGCGCCTGCGTGATGGCTCCCGTGCCGGGGCCGAGTTCGATGACGGGGCCGGTCCGGGCCGAGATCTCCTGGGTGATCAGGGAGGCGAGGGCGCGGCCGGACGGCGCGACGGCGGCGACGCTGCGCGGATTGCGCATCCACGCGCGAAAGAACGGCATCAGGTCGGTGATGGTGGCCCCGCCGACCTCCTTCCGGCGTGCGGGGCGGGGACGCGAAACAGGCATCATTCTCGTGAGCATTACGATTACTCCAATACAGACACGAATAACTCGGAAATAGTCTTGCGCGCGTCGCAAGGAGAGGGATGTCATGCTTCGATGTCGGCAACCTGTCGTCCGCCGGCCGGTGAAATATTTGTGTCAAACCGCTCCCGTCGGCCTTTCCCGCAAGGTTGCCGACAGACAGGTGCGGTAGTGCCGCGCCCGCAGGATCGTAGTTTCGGCTACGGACAGTTCATGAGGCTCTTCGATGCGCGTGCTGTTGGTCGAGGACGAACCCGAGCTGGCCTCCGCCCTGCGCGCGGTCCTCGCGCGTCACGACATGGTGGTCGACCACGCGGTCGATCTCGTTGAGGCCGACCAGATCGCTTCGGCCTGCGCGCACGACGTCCTCGTCCTGGATCGCCAACTGCCCGACGGTGACGGACTCACCCTCATCCCGAAGCTGCGGGCCCGCGGCAATCGTGTCCCCGTGCTCGTCCTCACCGTCCGCAGCGAGATCGCGGATCGGGTCGCGGGACTGGATCACGGGGCGGACGATTACCTCGCGAAGCCCTTCGCCTTCGAGGAGTTGCTGGCGCGCCTGCGGGCCCTCCTGCGCCGCCCGGCGAACATGCAGTCCGAGGTCGTGCGCGCGGGGCGCCTGTCCTTCGATCTGGCGAACCGGGAGGCCTGCGTCGGCGGCACCGTCCTGGAACTGACGCGACGCGAAACCCTCGTCCTGGAAGCCCTGCTTCGACGCGTCGGACGCATGGTGCCACGGTCCATGCTCATGGAGGCGGTCTTCGCCCTGGGCGACGAGGTTCAGCCCAACGCCCTCGACACGCAGGTCTCGCGGTTGCGCCGCAAGCTCGTCGATGCGCAGGGCGGCGTCCTCATCAACGGCGTGCGCGGCGTCGGCTATCTGCTGCGGGAGACCCCATGAGCATCCGGCATCCGCGCTCCCTCAAATGGCGGCTCGTCACGCGGGTCGCCGCGACCCAGGGTCTGGTGTTCGCCCTGCTCAGCCTCGCCCTGGTCGGCGCGGTCGGGGCCCTCTGGATGCGGGGCTTGATCAGCGGGGGCGCGTACGAACTCGGCACCATCGAAGCCCTCTCCGCGGCGGTCGCGCGGGACGCGGAGGGCCGACTGATCCTGCGCCCGACGCCGGAGCTCGACCGGTTGCGCTCGGAGATCGAGGGGTTCTGGTTCGTCGTGCGCGACAACGGCGGGCACCGGCTGACGGAGGGCAGCGTGCCCGCCCATCTGGAGCCGCTCCTGCCCGGTCTCGATCGGATCGGGAGCGCCAATCTGAGTCATGGCGGCGGCAACGCCGTCCCACCGGCCGCCGTGGTGCGATGGGTGGATACGGCGGCGGGCGAGGTCCAGATGCTTACGAGCGCCGAGGGCCGCGTCCTGCTGCGGCACCTCGTCGGCGTGTTCGTGCCCATGCTGCTCCTGACGCTGCTCGTCATCGGCCTGATGACGCTGGCGACGCTCCTGGTCACGCCGTTCGTCGTCCAGCGGGCGTTGGCGGGCCTGGGACGGGCGGCGGACGAGGCCGAGCACATCGACATCACCCGCAGCGGTGCGCGGCTGAGCGTGCACGCGGTGCCCGTCGAGATCGTGCCCCTGGTCAGGGCCGTCAACGACGCCCTGGCCCGGCTCGACAGGGGCTACGAGGGCCACAAGCGTTTCCTGGCCGATGCCGCCCACGAGCTTGGCACCCCGATCGCCATCCTGACGACGCGCATCTCCGCGCTGCCGCCGGGGCCGGAGAAGACCCGTCTTCTCGAAGATACCACCCGCTTGACCATCCTGACCGGTCAGCTCCTCGATCTGCAGCGGCTCGACCAGCAGCAGGTCTCCTTCGCCACCGTCGATCTCGTCGCCCTCGCCGAGCGTGCGGTCCTCGATCTCGCGCCCCTCGCCTTCGCGGCCGGCTACGAGATGGCGTTCGAGCCCGAGACCGAACGCGTCGCGGTTCCGGGCGACGAGACCGCCCTCGAACGCGCCCTGACGAACCTCATACAGAACGCCATCGACCACGGCGGTCGGCGCGGAACGATCACGGTGCGGGTGGCCCGGGCCGGCTGGATCGAAGTCTGCGACGAGGGTGACGGCATCGCGCCGAATCAGCGTGATCAGATCTTCGAGCCGTTCCATCGACTGAGGCAGGGCGGCCGGGGCGCCGGCCTCGGCCTCGATCTCGTTCAGAGGATCATGCGCCTCCACGGCGGTCATGCGGAGGTCGTCGCCGGACCGTCCAGCGGGGCCTGCGTCAGGCTGGTGTTCCCCCGGGAGGACCGGGCGCCGGCCCACCTGCGCCCTCACCCCCAGCTGACCTGACGGCGCGTGCACAGGCCAGCATGTTCCGCATCGACGTCCGGTCCTTCGCGCGCCCTTTTCCCGTGGACGAACCATCCGCCAACAGATCTCGACGGCATGGGGGCGCCTGAATGAAGGCATCGACGGGTGTTCGCATGGATCATCCGGGATCGTCTTCTGCCAGCAAAATCGGAATTTCTCCCGATACACCGATCGGCTTGCTGTCCCGACCGTTCTGAGCTTTAGAGCGGACCGCACACCGGGACGATATCCGGTGCGCGCCGGCATCCCGGGAGGCAGGCATCCCCGACGCAACGATCCCGCGCGCGCCCTCGCGTCTGCGTTCCCTCACGCGCCTCATCGCCGCCACCGTCCTGTTGCCGCTGGCCGTCATGCTGCTGGGTGTCTGGGAGCAGGATCGCGCCGCCGGCGACTGGGCCGATCTCGAGGCCGAGCGGCGGCACCTGACACGCATCGTCGCGGATCTGGAGGCGCGGGCGCCGCCGGACGGACGCATCGATTTCCGCATGCAGTTCCGCCGCCACGGCCAGACCTACGGCGGCCCCCTCGCCCTCGCCCAGGCCCGCGCGGCGCGCGACGAGATCGCGACCCTCACTGCGGTCATGGACTGGCGCCGGGTGCTGCCGCCCGTCGTCATCGCGGCGGGTGGCTTTGCCGCGGCCCTGTCCGTCCTCGTCCTCCTGGCCGGTGCGACCCTCGGACGGATGGGCCGGGCCTCGCGGGACGTGCTCGTCGGGGGGGTCTCCCTGGTCCGACGGTTGCTGCCTCCGGTCCTCGCCCTCCAGGTGCTGCTCACGACCGCCGGGTTCGTCGCCGCCGTGATCTTCGAGGCCGGCCTGCTCGCCCGGCCCGGGCTCGGCAGCGGCGAGATCAAGATGCTGCTGATCGCCGCCGTCGCCGTCGGGGCCGTCCTCCTCGCGGCGGGCGCCACCGTGCTCGGGTTGCGCCGCGCGCTCTCCGCCTTCGAGCCCGATCCGCTCCCGATCTTCGGCCGGACGGTCTCGCCCGCCGAGGCGCCGGGCCTGTGGCGGCTGACCGAGGGGCTGGCCGAGCGCCTCGGCGCGCTCAAACCCGAGGTCGTCGTCGTCGGCCTCACCGGGGGCTTCTTCGTCAGTGCCGGCCCGGCCGTCGTCGAGCCGGGTGGGGCGCGGCTGACGGGCCGGATCCTCTACCTGCCGCTGCCCTACCTCGCCCTCCTGCGCGGCGACGAGGTCGCGGCGATCATCGGCCACGAGCTCGCCCACTATGCCGGGGGCGACACCGTCTACAGCCAGCGCTTCCTGCCGATCTATGCCGGAGTCGGGCGCTCCCTCGACGCGGTGGCGGAGGGTCACGCCGGGTCCTTCGGATTGCTGAGCCCATCCCTGCGCCTTGGCGTGTTCGTGATGGAGCGGTTCCACCTCGCCGTCCGCCACTGGAGCCGGGCGCGCGAGTTCGCGGCGGACGCGGCGGGTGCCGGACCCACCTCCGTCGACGCCGCCGCCCGGGCGCTCCTGCGCACCGGTGCCGTGGGCCCACGCATCGCCGAAACCCTTGATGCCGCCGCCGGGGCGCCCGGCTCGGCCCCCGCCGATCTCGTGGCGGCCAGCCTCGAGCGCACCATCGCGCGCGGCCTCGACGACCCGGCCGCGCATCTCGAGGCGGAGCAGGCCCACCCCACCGACACGCATCCGCCGACCCGCGAGCGCGTGGCGGCCCTCGGCCGGACCCTCGACGTAGAGCTCCTGGCCGCCGCCGCCGCCGTTCCGCCCCCGCACGCGCTGGGACAGCTCGCCGCCTATTTCGCCGATCCCACCGGGCTCTGCCGGGCCGCGACGGACGATTTCCTCGGCGCGGTGCGGGCGCGCGACGCGGCGTTCCGCGCGCATCTGGAGGCGACGGTGGCGGAAATCGGCACCGAGGAACGGGTGCTGCGCGAAAACACCCGCCCCGGTGCCATCGCGCTCCTGGTGGCCGGCGGCTTCTTCATCGGGGTGGCTCTCCTGTGGCTCGTCGCCGGCCTGCCGGGCCTCTCCGCCAACCAGGCATGGCTCGTGGTGGCGGTGGCGCTGGCGTGCGGAGCCGTCCTGGCGGGGTTCGGCGGCGTCCGGCTGTGGCGGGGCGAGCGCACCACCATGATCCTGAGCCCCGAGGCCCTGGCGGTGCCCGGCCTCGACCGATCGATCCCCTGGGACAGCGTCGCCGACCTCGACATGGCAACGCGGCAGAACGGCGTCGTCACCCGCCTGCTGCTGCCGCCGGAGGCACCGTTTCCGAAAGCGGTGCCGGGCGGTCGTAAGGTGAAGCTCGACGCACCGCACCGCATCGTCACCATCACCGCTGGCCTGCCGCGCAAGATGTCGGTGCAGGACTTCGCCGACCTGATCGGCCGCTACCGCCACGCGGCGGAGGCGCGCCGGGTCCTGGCCGAGACCGATGCGCCTCCGCCCCGTCCTCAGAGCCATGACGCCCAAGCCACGTGAGGCCCGCCCCATGACCGCATCCGCGAACCGCACCGAGCCCTTGCGCCTGCCGCCGCCCCGCCAGGGCTGGGGCAACACCTTCTGGACGCTGTTCGGCCTCGTGGCGCTCGGCGCCCTCCTCGTTGCCTGCGCCGTCTACACGGCCCCGCCCCTGTTGTCGGACTGGCAGATCCGCGACACGGCACGCCCCGTCGCCGACGCGCGGGTGACCGACGGCAAGTGCAGCGCCAAGATCGTCCTCCACATCTGTGACATGACGCTCAATCTGCGGACCCCCACGGGCACCGTGGCGCGCCGGGTGAACACCGTGTTCACGGGCGTACATGTGGGCAACTACAACATCCGGGTGATGGCCGATCCGGCCCGGCCCGACCGCGTCACCACGGACCTCGCCCTGGACCGGCTCTGGAACCGCACGATCACCCTCCTGGTGATCGCCGGGTCGCTGGCAGCCACCATCATCGCGGCGGTCGCCGCGATGATCCGGAACCGGCGGGCCGCCTCCGGGGCGATGGGCTGATCCTCCATCTTCGCTCGATCGAACCGTCACTCCGGGCCCGCAATCGGGACCGCCACATCCCACCGAGGAACCACCGCATGATCTCACGCCGACACGCCCTCGACGCCGCCGTCCTGGCGGCGCTGACCGCCTCGGGCACCCGGGCCGAGCCGACGGTCGGCCTTGATGTGAACCGGCGGCCCTTCGCCAACGTCGCCGACTTCAAGGACCGGGTCGAAGCCGCGGTGAAGGTCCTGGAGAAGACCCTCTGATATGGGGGTGGCCAAGCGGGCAGGGCGGTTCCGCCCCCGTGGCGCGCGCCTCTCCGGCACGGGTCTCGCCATCCCGCTCGCCGCGTGCGGAGGGGCGGCGGCGTAGCCGTTGGCCCGCACGGGCACCTACGAAAGCCTGACCCTGGTGGTGGCGAACGGCGCCGTGGCGGGACTCTTCGCCGAGCAGCGGGGAGGGGACGGGGCGGGCCCCAGTTCAGCGGCATCCTCCCGTTCGGCTGGGTGCGGGCACGCCATCTGGGCGGGAAGGCTGCGGTCGTGGGCTGGCTGCCGGCGCCGGACCTCGCTGTGG
>NZ_VRUZ01000038.1:0-38814 GCF_008039485.1 Methylobacterium sp. WL69
GCGTTCATCGGGGCCGGTCGTGAGGGAGGCGGGCGGGCGGACCGGTTCGGTTTAGGGGGGCCGTTCCGGGGCGTCGATCCGTTTCCCGCGCGTCCGCCGCCGGCCCGTCCGCACATTCTCCCGGCCCCGATGCGCAGCCGGCGCTTGAAAAGCGCTCCGGCTCGCGATACAGCCCCCTCAGTGCCGCCGTAGCTCAGTTGGTTAGAGCACCAGATTGTGGATCTGGGGGTCCCCCGTTCGAGCCGGGGCGGTGGTACCATCAAATTGCCTAACGTTTGCAAGGGGTTGGCTCAGGCCAGCCCCTTCTTCGTTGGTCGGTCTGCTTTCTAGAAACCCCCTGTAGAAAGCGCCTGGAAAGCAGACGGAGGGGGATCGCGCTTTCTGGTAAGCGGACGCCCTTCGGAAACATGCGTCGATCGGTGGGCAGAATGTCGCGGGGGTGCAGGTCGATTCGGCCATTCGACACCGTGCCGGATCGGATTTGACGGGGGTCGGGCTGCTTTCCAGAAAGCAGAATCCTCACGAATTCAGGGCCGCGCCCCGTTACGAAGACGGGTAGCGATATCGCGTTTTCGTGAGAGTGGTGCGGTGGCTCGCTCCCCCGATCGGGCAAGGAGGACGACATGATGGATGCGGCGAATTGGATCGCACTCACGGCGGCGGCGGTCTCGGTCCTCGCTGCTTTATTCTCCAGCCTACAAGCCCGGCAGGCGAGGCGCCAAGCTGACGCCGCTCACGGGGACATAAAACCGACCTTCCACATCGAACGGCTGCACGAGCGCTCTTCGGCTGAGAATTGCCGAGTGGTGTGCAGAAATTATAATCGGCATGCGCTCGTGATGCATGAGGTTCGCATCCATCACCCCGCAAACATCGCGCTTGTTCCGAACTCGTCCTCTGTCCGTGATGCAATCGACAGTGCCGTCATAGAGGCGGCCGTGGAGCGCGATGACCTATGCGTCATCCGACCGAAGACTACACTTGAAGGTGTGGCCCCGGGAAAAGACCCGGCGGAGTATAAATTTGGTCTTCGAGTGGTGGGGGCTGCACGAGCTTCCAGCGTGAGCCGCATGGCGCTTCAGTTTTCAGATATCGAATCTGGTCGAATTATAGATATACCATATGAAGTTGAATTTGAGCTTCTAAACGGAAGCGGTGTCATCCATTTGTTCAAGGGCCGGGCCTCGCTTCGGTTCTAAATCGGCTACCAGTCAGCCCGATTGTCAGTTATTCAAATTTAGTTCTGGAACGTCCTGCGGTTTCGGGTATTATCACCTGAGGAAACAGCCCGGCCCGTGTGGTGCCACTGTGACTAGCCCCCGAACTCCAGGCGGGCGATTTGGGCAAGAGCCCGGACCTTGAACGCGGAAAACACCGCTTCAGGGAACAATGACCCATGTCAAAAGCCTGGAATTTCTCCGGACCCCAGGAGATGCCGAGAGCCGCAACTTCCAAAGTTAGCCGCTCAACTCTTCGTCTTCAGCAGCCTTCCGATCGTGTTCCTCAGAAATCATCGTCCTCAGTAAATCGATGCAACGCCGAAGCGTCGACGAGCGACTCGGAACCGTATCTTCTAAAGACTCCCTCTGAAGATCGTCCAGCCAAGCAAGCTGATCTTCACGAATGAGGAAGGTGACGTTCCTCTTCGGCGAGAAGTAATCGGCTCGATACATTAGCGCACGACTCCAACAGGCGCTACAGCCCTCGTCGCGGCAATTGCAAGCAGCAAAAGCTGATCTACGGTGTCTTCGGTCGACTTACACCGCCAGTCAACGCGGATGGACTCCACCATCTCAGCCATGAGGGGATCGATACGGACGGTCACGGCCTCAATGGCTTCTTCGTTCGTATTCACTTGATGTCTCTGATCGGGGGACTGATAGGGGGACAGGGCGCCGTGCTTGGATAACAACCTAACAATACCACACAAACATCTCGCGGTCATTGTAGAGACCGGTGTGAATACCCTCGTGTGAATATTTTGGCCCTGGAGGGGTCGCCAGCGGCCGACAGCGGTTCAGGGCGGGATTGTACCAGAAAACCTATCGAGGGGCCTCTACGGGCTTCTGAGGCGATTGCAGGAATGCAACGCGGGGTCGGCAGGGTTTGCTTTGGGGCGCAGCAAACCTCGTCTGGTGGTCAGGCGTCGAAACGTTGACGAGTTATCCGTCGCTCGAATTCCCGATCCACAGTGTCGATGCGAATTTCGGCGGCTTCATCGTCGGCCGGGGCAGCGACGCGTGTGATCGAAACCACGTCCCCTGGCAAAATCGTAGAACGTCTCGCGAGCGTGGCGCGGATCAGAAATTCGGCCCTGATCTGGTCGAGGGGGTCCCCTGAGAGGCCGAGAGCGGCGTCGTCCAGGTCGTGGCGGGTGTGTGGTGCAAGGGATACGGATCGGGTCATGCTGGTTCTCTGTGTCGCCCTATCTTGCGGTGGATGGTTGAACAGTCGGTCAAGCTCGGACGGTGGGCAGTTGGCCGCCTCGCGTGCGGATCGGTGATGGACCGGCGCGCGGGTCGTGCGGTGAGCTATTGATAGGCGTCGCGTGTGTTGAGAGGTTCAGCTTCTCGGCCAGGAAGACATGGACTGTCGGCCGGGAACAATCTTCCGGGTGGCGCGTGCCTTTCGTCCATCAACCCCGTGGCTGAGAAGAGAACCCCCAGGATGCGGTGGTCTTGAGGGGATCGCTGGCCGTCTCAAGGTTCACCCCTGGACGAGATTCTTCTTTGTGTCGGTGATGCTGGGGAGCGAGCGGGGCGAGCGTGATGGCCGTCAAACACACTGGCGTTTTGGTGAAACGGAAGATGCGGGTCAGTCTGGAAAAAAGGCTGAAATTCCGGAATCGTGCTTGTGAATTTCACTGACAAAGGGGACGGACTTCCACTGACATGGGGGACAAGCGAAGGGGCTGAAATTCCGGAATTCTGCGTGGAATTTCACTGCAAACGTGACAACATTCCACTGACACGGGGACAGTGGAAGGCGCTGAAATTCCGGAATCGCGCTGACATGGGGACAAAAAAAGACGGCCCTGAAGCCGCCCTTGGTCGTCTCTGTCGTGTCACTTCTGACCCTACGCGGACCCCCGCGCGTCGGCATAGAACAGTTCGTTTATTTGGTGGCAGTGCACGAGCAGCCGCGCCGCTATTTTCGCCGATGCGTTTGTGACCTTTTGATCCAGCGCTTCAGGAAAAGTGAACGCCTGCCGCAGAATCGCCTCGACCTCGCGTGCCGCAATTCGCGCGTCGCCCTCGCATACAACTGGCCGGGCAGCGGAAACGATTGCGCCATCGTCATCTTCAGCGACCATCGGCAAGCGCCTCAGCTTCCGGGGCGGTCTCGCTGACGTCGCGTGAACGACCGTCCTCGACGTTCCGAAAAGGTCCAATTGCTGGGACATCAGAAACCCCCCTAAAGGCGAAAGCAATCTTCGGCACGATAGCAGAATCTTCGGTTTCGTTCGAGCAAATATTCTGCAACAGCGACCACGCGCGTGCTGTCGAAACCTTTCTTTGCCAAAGCCCGCGCTTGCGCCACTTCTTCATCCTGTCGCTTGTCGGAGCTTTGCCCTCCACGGCCGTCATCCACTCGACCACAATCTTCGTGTCGGCCCTAGAATAGACCCTGCGGTGACGCTTTGGTGCCAGCTCTTCGACGACGCGGCAGAGAACGACCATGTCGTCGGATGCCCATTCCTCAGATTCGATCGGACCTTCAGCGCGGATCGACTTGATCTTCCTCCAAATCGTGCGTTCGGCCATTCGGAATTGCTTAGCTACCTTGCGAACCTCCAAGGTGAAACAATCGGGATCAGTCGGCCTCCCGCTCTTCGGTGATGCGATGCCGAACGCACGCCACCACGACGGCTCGGCCGCAGCTTGTTTAACGATCAAATCGTCCACGCCCGCCCGGCCGTGCGCAATGAACACGTCGACGACGCGCTCACGCGACACCCCGAGTTCACCCGCAACACCCCGGAGCCACTTGCGATCTTCAGGCGAGACGCGCCCCGCACGAACCTTGACGGGAGGCAACGAACATTTCGCATCGCCGAAGATTTCGCGAGTCTTCTTACGTGTGAGACCCAGCCCTGCGCTGATTTCGGCCAGATCGACAAGCTTCAGGTGATGGTGCCTGGACTCGCTATTGCGTTCCGCCCGGTCGAGATGATCGTTCCAGGCAGCGGAGAATGCCGCGATCGGTGTCGGGGCGAGGCGATTCCACCGGGCAATGGCCTCCCAGGGCGCGTCATCACAGTCAATGGCGACCGCCAGGAGGCTCTGATACACCCCCGCTTGCGCCTCTGAGTCGGTCTCGCGGTCGAGGATTGCGACCTCGATGACTGCGTGGGCGACAAGATCGGCGACCGCCAGACGCTGAGCGTCCGCGTCAGGTCCAGCAACGTCCAGGGCGGTCCTGACATCCCTTAGAACAGCGTGAAGCTTCTTCCGACGTTGGACTTCCTGGAACCCCAGGGACGGCCGACGCACTTGCCGGTTTAAACTTTTCGTGTTATCGTTAGACATACTAACTACACAGCCCTCTAGTCCGAAGCTCCCCGCGAAGGATACGGACTGGAGGGTTGCCCCTCCTAATTACAGCTAACTTACCAAACTAACTCTGCCTCGATAACTCGAAGCGGCGAAAATCCTTTGGGACTCTGCTGTCCCGATCCGAGAACTCTACACCCGAATCTTCGATTTGTCGAATCGGACAGAAAGTTTTTGCTTGACTTCATGTCCAGCAGGTGTCCGACGCATGGTCTTGCATGGATCGGTCGTTTTGGACCTTGAGCTATGCACTCACTGCATGGCTGGGGGTGGTGATCCGACCATTGAGGGCACAGCGCCGAACGAGCGATCCAGCAGATTCGACGCTTCCGGCACGAAATGACCAAAGAATTCGTTGGGACCTGGGGCGATGAAGGACCCCTCGGATGCCGACGATGCCGTTGACGCCTGAAACTCGGCCGCTAGACCGTTGACTCCGCCAGTCCCGGAGAATGCCGTGCGAATACCCGAGCCCTTGGCATAGGTGTGGCGAACAATATCCAGAGTGTACGATCCATCAATACCCGACCGAATGCCGCTGACGACAATCCTCTGGCCGTCACGCACCCACGGATCACCCTCCGCAAGAGTGGCGCTGATCTTTTCGCCTGAGCGATCCAACTGTGCCTGAGCCGACTTTGCTGCCGCCTCGGCTTCCTCTTTGGTGTTGAAGAGCTTGCCGATGGTATGGGCGGCAGTTGAGTCGAGGGCTTCCAGGGCTGATTTCGCGTCGACGGTTTCGGTTTTATTGGTATCCTTGTCTCGATACGAGGCTACAGACTTCGCGAATTCGCCTCTGGTCTCTTTCGTGACCTCAAGGTCCGAGAAACTGTAGTCTCGCAATACGTAGGTCGGCATGGAAAAGCCTGAGACTGAAGAGCCGCCCGACCTTGGCGTTAGAGTCAGTCTACCATCAGCGATTTTGGCGACGGCATCGTATTGCGACTCCAGCTTGGCGATTAGACTCCCAAACGAAGTGGTCGAGTTGAGAAATGGAATCTTCTGATCTGCAATCGAAGGATGGACTTTGACCTTCATGCCGATCTTGGAACCAGCCTCGGCCAGGATTTGTTCGATGGTTTTTCCCTCAAACGACTGCACGGACTGAGTCTTTAGGTCATTGAGTCCAGATGCCGTAGTACCGCGAACTGTGATTGTTCGTGGAGGGAAGCTGTATCTCACCGAATTGACTTCGAACGATCCCATAAATTCTAGGCCGACGCCCTCATAGCCGAGGTAAATGTCAAGCCTGTCTTTCACCTGGGGTTCCGCTATATTGAAGCCCCGATCATCGATTACAATCTCCATCGAGTCGCCAGCGCCACCTCCCGATGAAAGCTCGATGACGATCCCTAGGAGTCGATCAGCGAACCTATTGGTGACGTCTGATCCGGCAACTTTGACGGCGAATGTGGGTATATAGCCTGCGGGCATAAGATCAAATCTGAGATTGAGATGAAAAAGGACAGCCGGGATCACCCCTGGACGAGGACAATCCCGACTGTTGCTATGATGTTAGGTGTTTGGGCTAGCCGATGCCTGAGATGGACGAAGGGTCCAAGTCATGGCTGCGTCGGTTCATGGAGTCTTGGAGTCTTCGCTGTACGGCATTGGCTATTGCCTGCGGATCGGAGCCCTGGTGATTCATGGTGATGCTGATCGGCGAACCGCCAGCACTACCGCCGCCACCGCCACGACCCATGCCAGAGCTTGCCGACTGAATATTGGAACCCTTCAAGGGGACGCCGCCACCCAGCGGAGCATTAGCGCCAAGGCCCTTTTGCCATCCGCTCGACTTCAGTTCGTCACTCGATCCAAGACTCGAGTCTCCGGCTTTTTTCCATCCAGAGGACCGCAAGGTTTCTTGCTGAGCCAATGCCTCACCACTGCCATTCATGGGGTTGTTCTTGCCGCCGAGATAGCTCCCGTCAGGCCCCTTGATGGCATTGTAGTTCGAGGCGTTCTTCTCACCGAAGCCGCTGCCGAAGTTGTACTGCTTGCTCTTTACGCCACCGGAGCCCTTGTACTGTTCGGCGACGTTCATGCCGGTGATGTTGCCGTTCTTGTCCCGAATGTATCCGGTAAAGACTGCGGCATGATCGGTTCCGGCACCCATGGTTCCCGTACCACCGCCAGCGTAGCGATCGGACTGAGATCCATTGCGGTTCAAGAATGTGGCGATAGGCGTTCCAGGCTTGAGAGTGCCAGCCTGTGCTGCGTCACCCTTCCGCCATGAGGTCACCGATCCAGAAACACCTACGTAGGCTTTTGCCAGAGCAACACACTGCTCGTTGGTGATCGCACCAGACGCACGGAGAGCATTGATCCGACCAGCAACGTCAGAGCTTTTACCAGGGACAGCCGCACCACCGCCACCACCAGAGCCACCTCCGCCTGCCATAGTGACAGCCATTTCTTCGCCAGCCTTACCGCGCCAACGAAGGTGCTGCTCTGCCGGACGTTCGAAGTTCTTGCCGAAGGTGTGTCCAGCTTGACCCGCTGTAATGCCTGGAGTCTTCAGGTCTCTGAGAGCCCTTTGTGCACCGGCATCACCGTGGTTCATCTCCCACCAGACACCCTTCAACTGATCTTGAACCGAAGCGTTTGACATATCGACACCGGACCCACGAAGGATAGCGGCACGACGATCAGCGTGATGCTGGAACAGGCCGTGAGCTTTTCCGCCATCACCCCGAGCATTCGGGTTGAAGTTGGACTCATGCTTCATTTTGCCAAGAATACCACTCGCCGCTTCGTGCGAAAGGCCTTTTGATCTAAAGAAGTCATAGGCAATCTTGGCGTTGCCAACGGCCTCACCTTTCAGGATGGTTCCCGTCCCACCGCCGCCAAAGCCACCACCGCCACCTGGTGCAGCGCCACGGCCTCCGATGATGCCCCGTCCGCCCAAGCCTGTCGGACCGAGAGCCGATCCTGGCGTCGAGTTCGAGAGCGGACCGCCGTTTAGTGCCCCGACCGTGCCGAGAGTTCCAGACATCACGGATCGAGCCGGACCCTGGAGGGAAGATCGCACGGCTTCACCGGACAGGCTTGCCCGATGAATCAGGCCGCCGAGGCTCTTTTCCTGTTCGAACGATTGCCGATGGAGCAACGTGTTATCTTGAATGGCCTCCCGCAATTCATCTACCGCGGATGGGGGGACTGACTGCTTCTCGCGATCCTTCGCCCACTCCCCCAGGCGGCGGGAAAGCGCATCGGATTCGCCTTTCGAGAGTGAGGCGCTTCCGGCAAACCCAGCCGCCGCACCGGCGATGCCGAGACCACCAAGCCGCCCGACCGCCCCTGATCCCGGAGTCGAAGTGGGAGCCTTGGGATTTGATCCAAGACCTGTCGCCCCGACGACGCCAGCCGCACGTAGAATCCGCCAGGACGCAAGCGCTACGGTTGCCAATCCCGCGATCGCTGTGGCTAGACCGGTCAATACAGCGATAGCCGGTGCCGAGACAATGCAAGCCGCCGCGAAGGCTAGGAACTTACCGGTCCAGTTCCCGATTTGTTCTGCTGAAGCATTCGATCCAGCGAAAGCCGTAAAGACCGAACGAATAGACCGAACAATGGCGAGAACACCTTCGGTGAACCCACGGGCGAACTCACGGATTTGCTGTCCGTAGTTTCCGAGATTGCCACCGAAGGTGTTTTGGAGTAGTTCGGTCCAAGTCTTGACGCCTAGGGCATCCTTAACCCCGTCGAAGAAAGAAACGACGTAAGATTTGATCTTGTCGTAGTCGAACGATGAATTCAGATCGAGGAAGTACTTATTGATCGATGTGAGTATATCTTCGAAGCCGGAACCGAACGCATCCCAAAACATGTTAAATATTGACTTGGTGCTGTTCCATTGACCAAGCAATGATTCCGAACGCTGGCGGGCTGCCTCGTCCAGAAAGTTCGAGTTCTTACCGTCCGATATTTCGCCAAATGTCTTGCGAACACCACCGACGCCCTGGGCCATCTGAAGCCCCTCATCAGACCACTGCCTTCCATAAAAAGCTTCCGCCACCTGAGTTCGCTTGGCGGCTTCCATCGCCGCCAAGTTCTCGTGCACGCTCATCATCGTTCCGTAGCTGTCTTTGCTATACGTTTGCGCAAGACTCCGGGAGTTGCCGAAGCCGAGTTCCCGTGCAGCAAAGTCGAGTTCGGCACGGTTCTTCTTGCCGAGGAACTTGGATGAGCCCATGGAAAGCTGCTTCGCCATGGTAGCGACGAAAGTACCAGCTTTCCCAGGCTGAATACCAACGGACTGACCGCCAGAGACCATGGCCGTCAACTGTTCCGGCGTGAGATTACCTGTCGAAAGAGCGCCGAACGAGCGCTTTACACCTTCAACGATTTCGTTTGACTGTGTGGGATCTTCCCTTGCGGCTACGGCAATTGCGTTAAGGGCGGACTTAATCTTGGCAGGTGTTGAGGAAGCGCCGTAGTTCCTATCGATAAGTCCTGCAAGTTTTGTGGTATCCTTTAGATCAAGCTCAAGCGCTGAGACCGCACGCATGATCGTCTTGGTGTTTTCGGCTGGACTCGCCATGCCAGTCTTGAGCACTTCTGAATACGCGTCGAGACCACCCTTGATGCCGAGACCGTTGCGGATGGCTTCGTTGTCGAGGAAACCTTTGCGGGCCGCTTTGATTTGGTCGTTGGTCTGTCCGGAGAAAATCCTAAGATTTGTTTCGGCCGTGTCGACCTCCATCCGGGTACTAATGCCACGACGTGCGGCCGATCCTGCGGTGGCAGCGGTGGCGGCAGTTATGACTCCAGCGCCGACCATGGATCGCCGTGAGCCTTCACCGGCCGATCGGGCACCCGACGACACTTGCGACCAGCCCTTCGCCCGTTCGGAATCCATGCGTCGCACTTCACGGTCGAGGCGCCGTTCCTCGCGTTCGCGGAGTGTCATGCGGTAGCGATCCAGGCGGATGCCCTCCCGAGCGGCCGACGCCTCGTCTCGCGACTGCGCTGCGCGTTCGCGCTCCCTCTGGCGAAACATGCTGTTCGTGAAGGTCATCCGATCCCGGAACAGCCGAGCATCGGCCTGAGATTGAGCCTTCAAATTCTTGGCCGTTTCCGACTCGTTGACTCGCTGAATTCGCATGCGGTCCTGAAACTCGCGAGTCACCTCCCGGTCCTGGCGAACCCGCTGTGCCGCCATCCGGGATTCGAAGGTCCACCGCTTCCGCAGTTCGGTCATGGCCCCGCGATCCAGGGCGTTCGCGTCTCGCTTCGCCTTCAACTCGGCGTTGGCACCCTTCATCGGTTCGTCTCGGCCAGGACCCGATGAGCCACGGGCGACGCCGCGCATTTGAGACGAAATCGAACGGAGTCGTGCCTCCATGGTTTTGAGACCAGAATTGAGCCTATTTATTAGTTCTTCACCGCTGGCGTGTACGTCTAGTTCAATGCCGAGTTTGATATTGTCGTCTGCCATTTGACATTCTTATGTTCTCGAAAGGAAAATCGGAGCGGATTTTTGATAACCCACAAGTCGAATTTGAAACTTACAAAAGGTTTTCTCTCGTCCATGGTCGAGGACGGCCGTCAGGAAGGTGATTCTAAGTAATTGGGAGCGGATTTTGATATATATTATAGGGGCTTCCGGTGACCCACCCCCCTACCCGTCACAAAAAAGATACCACCCTCACGCAAACCGGCGCAGAATTACAGGGCACGTCAGATATTTGTCGGTGTATGATCGGGGCGAGGCGTTCGATCCGTCAGCGTGTGCTTGGATGGTGTGCGGCGCACTGTCGTTTTGTTTGGCGACGACTGAGAATTCGCTTGCGTAACAACCCCAAACGCTCATATGCTCTTGTTATCAGGAAGCGTTAGGACGCCTCAGGAGCCATCATGACCACCGCCAGCACCCTCCGCCCGGTCATCGCCTACGTTCGGGTCAGCACAGGAGCGCAGGGGAAAAGTGGCTTGGGTCTCGATGCACAGCGTCGGGCTATCTCAGACTTTGCTGCCGCCAACGGATTTGAGATTGTCGAAGAAGTCGAGGAAGTCGCGTCGGGCTCGGGTGCGGACGCATTGGAGCGTCGGCCGGGACTCCGTGCTGCCCTGGCGACGGCTCGCAAGCGGAAGGCCCATGTGATCGTGGCAAAGCTTGATCGCTTGAGCCGCGATGTTGCTTTTATCGCCGGACTGATGAGCCAGAGAGTTCCCTTCATCGTCACCGAACTCGGGATCGATGCGGACCCCTTTATGCTTCACATCTATGCTGCGCTTGGGCAGAAAGAGCGCGCCATGATCGCCGCACGAACCAAGGCGGCTCTAGCTGGCAAGGTCGGCAAGGGCATTCTCGGAAACCGGACGAACCTGTCGGAAGCCTCCGCCATGGGTGCGCAGGCGAACCGGACGAGCGCCGACGCGTTCGCAAGGAACGTCCGCCCCCTCATCGAGGTTATCAGGTCTCAGGGCGTCACGACTCTCGCTGGGATCGCGGCAGAACTGAACGCCAGAAACGTCCAGACGGCTCGCGGTGGCTCATGGGAGGCCATGACGGTTTCACGCATCCTGAAGCGCGCGGCGTAATCATGTAATATAGTGCAAATGCCGAGGTAATTCCGCGCTATCCTGCAATATAGTTCATGACCGCATTGGCCTCGTTCCGTAGTGGGACGGGGCTTTTCTGTGTCTGGAGAGCACGTAAAATATAAATACTCTTTTTGTCTCTCGTCGGTAGACCAGCGACTGACTTTTTACCGACTCCGCTGTGTCTATCTATTCCAACGATCCGGGCTTTCCCATATCCACCGAGGTCCATGTGGTGTGATTGCCAGTCCGTCTATCTCCATCCATGGACGAGACACTGTCCTTATGTATTACCTATGGTCCAATGCCAAAGAGATACTATCAGGTGATCGGCGGCCTTAAAAATCAGGACGAGCGCCTTGGCCTACCCCTAGGCATTCAGGCACTCGTCCATGATTGATCGTCACGCCGTACTGAAGGCCAGCGCGAAGACCGCCAAGCTCGGCAACAATAATGACGCCGTGAACTCGAATGCTTCCATCATCTCAGACGTCAATCAGCGAACCGTCTCGGCCTTCGGTCGTGGCCCTGAGCTTGGGCTTGGAAGCCGGCGCAGTCTCGGCCTCGTCCAGATCGATCCGCCTCAGACCCTTCGCGCCAGCCGGGATCACAGGGTAGCGTGCAGTTCCCGGCGCAGCGGTTCCGTTCGCGGCAGCGACCAGCGCCTCGATCACGGCCAGATCGGGCTTGCTGTCATAGGGCAGTCGAGCAAGGGCACGATAGATGCGTTCAGCAACCTCAACCGTCACATACCCCGAGTCGCAAACCGGACAGGCACACCGCGAGGTTTTCAGCGCTGCTTCCGTTGCCCTCGCCTGCTTCTCGCCCTCGGCTCTGGCATCCTCAGCAAGCTTGGCCCGTTGAGCCCGAATATCCGCCATGTCGTCACGTGCGACTTGCTTCTCTTTCGAGCGCTTGAGGCGGTCACGCCAGCCGCTTGGGGAACTAAAGTTTGACATTTACTTAATATCCTTGAAGCAAATTCCGGCCTCTGAGGCCATATGATCTGCCTTGGCCGGGTCGGTGCGATACAAAATCATTTGGTTTGTAATGGAATAGTCAGGCCCCTTGATAAACGGGTTCTTTCCCGACGAGACAGGAGCGTCTTTCTTCGTGACGGCGGCGGTAAACAGGCTCGGCCTAGACGCCTGTACCTCGTCCAAGAGTTCGGACACAGAGACCGTAAAATTTGGCCCCTTCCCAACACGCGGGCTACCAGTCTCGTCGGCGGCAACGATATCGCCCTCGGCAGTCACCACGATCTGACTCGAAATCAGAGTCTCGATGAGTTCAATGTCGATAGGTTTCCGCTTGACAATCTCGGCTCGGGCAACCTTGGCGGCAAGCTTTTTAAGTGCTGTTTGTTCGGACATTGTGGGCAATCAGGTTTTCATGCGGTTCAAATGGGTGAAGATTAGGCTACGAACATAGGTGGATGGCTCCAAACCGACTGTTGCGGCGACCTCTCTGAGCCGGTTTCGGATGTCTTCACTGAGAAGAAGCTTCATCTCGAAAGTCTTCTCGTTCGGAAAGATGGGTCGGCGTCCAGCCATGGGTTTTACTTTCGGTGGATGTCAGTGGGATGATTGATGTTCGCCGCAAGTTGCGATCGGATGAACGTTGAAACGCTCAGGCCACGCTCCACGGCAAGTTTCGAGATTTCATCGTAGAGATGAACAGGCAGGCGGATGGCGGTGTGACGCAATGTGAATCCTTGAAAACAGAAAGCCGCCCCGAGTGTCCCCGAGACGGCTTCAATGCAATATTGTCAGTGTGCGCTAAACGTACCACAAGTCCGGTGCTTTGTCAACTTAGGCTCTCGTTCTAGGGGGAGTAGAGCAAACAAAGGGGGGTTATCTGCGGGGTTTCATTTCAAAAAGGGATGTCATCCCAGGGGTCGGCGGCATCGACTGCACTATCGATTATTTCGTTAGCGAGCTCGATACCCTGCCAAATCTCAGCCATCGGAACACCGTGAGTTGCTGTTCCAGCTATCAATTTGCCAGTGTCGCGTGCGAACAGGTGCAGGAATCCATCTGCGGACTTTTCGACCATCAGGCCGACAGGTGCGGCGCTGTTCCTGAGGAAAACGAGGAGTTCACACTGCCACCTGTGTTCCGCGACAGACGGCGGTTCGATGGAGATGCGACGGGAGGGGCGTGCAGCGGCGGTCTTGGTGGTGCGCATTTGGTTCTCTTTCCGTGGATGGATCAGGCGGTGGTGCGGTCGGAGAGGAAGGTTTCGAGGTCGGCGAGGCGCCAGGCGATCCGCCGCTCAGACAGACGGATCGGGGGAGGCAAGCGACCGGACAAGCGGAGCCGGTTGAGGGTGGACAACGAGATGCCAAGCATGTCGGCGGCAGCACGGGGCGGAAGGACTGGGCGAGTGTTCATTTGGACCTTTCGGTGCGGCGACAACCGGAAGATGGACCATTCACTTGGGATCGCAAGACAACCCATGACTCGTCACGCCACCGATGCTTCAGAGCTAGTTCAAGCTAACTAATTTATACCTGATATTATAACTAGGTTCGCCCAACACGCTGACTCGTAACGCTTTTTTTTATGGCCGTCTCGAACTTACCCTTTCGGAAGCGAGTTAGTTGGACAGTGAGAAGTGCGTCGTCCTGCCGCATACCAGGGGGGTCCAGCCGCCGCAGCTTGACCGAGAAGATCGCTCTGTTCATGGTTTGTACTAGGGTGCGGTTGCAGGCGTGTGAACTCTGGTGGAACGTCTTGGAGATGTCCTGGGGGGTCGAGTGCGGATCGCGTGCGCCCCGTGCGGCCGGGCCGGCTCCTATGTCGTGGCTCGGCTCATCATCGAGTACGGGGCCGAATGCACACCGGAGGCACTGAAAGCCCATGTGGATTGTGATCATCCGTGACGCAGCCGGAAAAACGCTGATGAAGCTGCCTGTCGCTCCGACAGATTCTGCAACTGAGCTGGCATCCTGATCCGAACGCAATCGCAGCATTTATCCGCCCGGATCGATCCCAAGCGGTTTCAACGTTTGGGCCGGTAGGAAGTCCGGCGTGCGTTTGCTGGTCACAGTCGAATCTAGTTCGGCACGGAACCAACAGCCCGACCCACGATTCATCTGCATAACCCGCAGAGGGAACACTTCGATGGCCTCGACCGAGAAGACGTCGCCAGCTGGCCTCGACATACCGGCGAAGGGTAAGTCGCTTGTCGAACCCAGGGTCAGCGATGATCCCGCAGAAGCTGGCCCGACATCGCCTGGACAAGTCGCGCCGACGAATGACCAGGGACCGGAGACGGGAGGCTACGACGACTATTCTCCGAGCCACCACCCGACGAACAGAGAAGGCGGCTACGGGGCAGGTTGAAGATATTGTTTGGCGCCGAGTGCGCTGAGCGCAACAAGCGACGGCTCCTCCCGCTGGTACCGCTGTCCATCATCGTCTTTGCCCACATTGCTCGCGCCACGGCGGGACTTTTTATGGCTACAGCCGGAAGCGAGCGCTACAAGGTATGCAGAGCAATTCGGAATCTACTAGTTCTAATAGAAAACAGCAGTTAAAGCATTTCCTAGACATTTGACTATTTAGCCTCAGGACCAACAACATATAGAGCGGGCGGCGTTTCCGCCATCGTCCCACTGCCATCCGACTTCGCACCTAGATTCGCCTCCAGAAGTTCTGAAAATGAGCTTCCGTCGAAAATCCCTGGTTCGCCCTCGAAGATAATTGCGAAGGTTTCTTTATCGTAGAAGCGCATGAGCATGAGCGCGAACTCACGGGCTTCCAGTCCGAGGACCTTTGCCCAGACGCGGACTTGGTCCGGTGGAACGCGAGCGCGCCCTGTCTCGATTTGTGAGACGAAGGTGTAGTCCGATGCCGCGATTTCCGCTGCAAACCCTCTCTGCGAATACCCCGCCTTCTCACGGAGGTACTTCAGGAGCCTGCCGGCATCGCGGCGGAGCTCCTGTGTCTCAAGCGAGGAACGTTTCTGGGGATTGGAAGGCATTGCTCAGCATCTCAATTCAGGTCAAGCCCGTACAGCATTGTCTCCAAGCAAGCCTGAAACACGAACAAGCGCATGTCAACGGCGGAACCATACTCAGATGAGAAAATTGAACTTATTAGGTGAAATCGGACAACTTCTATTTCCACCTTAGGCCGTAAGTTTTAATATTTAGGAACTCACTGCACCAGCTGGATGCGTAGAGAGCGCCATAGCATCCGGCTTTGCCGCACGTCGTAGTTCCATTAGTTGAGGACGATCTGCGTTTGCCCGGGCTCCAGCCACGCCGCGCTGACGGGGATGTGCCATCCGGCGGCCTCGGCGCGCTGGCTCAGGGCCTCGACGAGGCGGTGAACGTCGAGGCGGCCGAGGCTGAGGGCGATGAGCGGCGTTTGGGCATCCCGCACCCTCACTTCGAAGGTCGCCGGCGTGACGTTGACGTCGATGGCGGTGACCAGACGCGGCGCCCGCAGGTCCGGCAGGGCGTCGCCGGTCCCCGGATCCGCCGCCGCCTGCCCGTGTCCGTAGAGCGCATCCTGGTGCTCCATCAGGATGATGTCGTCCCGCATCTCCGCCGGGGCCTTGACGGCCAGGGCGCTGGATTGCTCCAGCATCTGCGCCAGGCCGTTGACGAGCCGTTCCGTCAGCCGACGCGTCAGGGCGACATGAACGCCCTGGCTCTGAGCGTCGGTCGCCAGAACGGTCAACCGATCCTCGGTGTCGTTGTAGGCGAACCGAAGGTTCGTTGCGACGATGGGAAGTGTGGCTGTCATGAATCCGTTCGGCTTCAAAAGGTAGGCGGTGCGGCGCCCGCTCACGGCGAAAGCTCGACGATAAACGTGGCAGGCCCGCAGATCGATACGGCTACCGACCGATCTTGCTCCAGTCCCAGTCGATGGTGTTGTCCTCGGGAAGAGCGATCATCGGCTTTACCTCGGCCCGGGCTCGCGCAGCAGCCTCGGCCTGAGCACGCGCCTGCGCGAGTCCACCAAGATTGGTGAAGTTGGCGATCGATAGAAGCTGGGCATAAGCGACCCCGAGCACGCTTCTGCGGCGTAAAGTATTGTACGCCGAGTCATCGAGTCCGTTTAGGGCGAGTTCGTTGATTCGGTGGAGGCCGACAACCTGTTGAAGCCCCTGCTCACTTTGGAGAGTGATCGGCCAGGGCTCGATGACGCCGGCATTGGCAAGCACCATGCAGGCTTCCGCCAAAACTCCTTCACCTCGCGCGATCTCAGACAGGAAACTCCACACCTGCTCCAGATTGGGACTCATCTTTCCGGTCTCGTCGAAGAATGCCTGACCATCCCCGCCCTCAGTGACGAGCCTGCTTGCTTCATCGACACAAAAGGTGGGTTCACCGGCAACCTGAGAATCGATCGAAAAGGGATGCGCGCGAAACTTCGCCGGCACGTATCGGCCGAGCCACGCACCTGACTCATCGACAAAAAGATTCTGATTCACCTGGAGCCCAAGCACGGCAACGAGAGCCCATCTGCCCTCCTGCTCAATGAAGGCCAGCGGGAAAATGAGCGCGGCCTGGCTTATCTCGGCTGCCGCTAGCGGGGCCACCACAGTGTCTGCCGTAAACCGGTAATCACTGTAAGGCTGCCAGCGAAAGTTCGCATGGCGGCTGCGTGAGACGGGCCGGATGTCTGTGGTCACGAGGATGCCTTTCGCTCTTCCCGCCGGTGCCAAACGTCAACCATGACAGCTCCTGCGCTCACCAGACTTTAAGCTGTTTCAACACAGGCGCGACCTTCTCATTGAAGCTGGCCACACGCATTTCCAACTCGGACAAGTTTTCCGCTTCGGTCTCGAGCGCCTTGCCCTCCTTCACCAACTTCTGCCCCTGCGCACTAAGAATACCCCACATGAAGTGGACCGGATCAGCCTTTTTACGCTGGGATAGCAGGATGAGCTGGTTGATGCGGTCAACCGAGACGCCGGCGCCAATCACTGGTGAGGCGAGGAAGTTATGATCTGTCGAGAACCGCGCGCGTTCGAGGAATACCCCATTCAGCACCTCCGTGCGCTTCACCCGCGTAGCCTCGTTTGCGACTGGAAGCGCTGGCGCCAAAACGTTCATGCCGATCAAGATAGTAATGGCTTGCTGAAGACTGGCGCTGCTGAGAGCTGCGATAGCTGGCAGGCTGATTAGATCCCGCATCGTACACGGACCTGCAGACAGTGCCTCAAGTACGGGGTCATAGGTCGGTGCGTGAAGGGTGACCTCACCGATCGGGCCCTTGATCTTGCGCGGCACGTCTTGGGCACGCGTTGTCAGGGCTAGCCTAAGGTCGAGCCAGCGTTCGCGGCCCTCATCGCCACGTAGTGGTATCGGACCACGTATGAAGATGTCCCTGCGAAACTGCTGATTCGTAATGATGTCGCGCAAGGTTTCTCGTAGGCTAGGATCATGCTGATCGACAATAAGCTGCTGCTGTTCGGGAGTGAAATTCAACGCATCCACCACATCCCAGACGTTTGCCGAAGCTACGTAGGAAAGCTTGGCCCGGCCCATCTCGACGGCAACATCAGCTGAATGGAAGATGGTCCAGTGTGAATTGAGATACTCATGTGCGACATAGTTCAACGGCATCGCACTGATGCGCTCGATGCGCTCTTTAAGACCAGAGATCCCTGCGACCGCCTGCACATTCGTGCCCGCGAGCTTGCGGAGAATGTCGAGGCCAGCTTTGATCCGATCCGGCACTGAGGCTCGCGGCATGGCATCCGCGACGTCCGTGATCAGCCGGCGCATCGGGATCACCGGCGTCCAGCCAGGATGACAGTTGTAAGAAACGTAGAGCAATCCACCCGGGCACAGCTTGTCGTGCGCAATCTTCAGGATGTGCTCGCGGTTCTCCTCCGAGACCCAGGTGTAGATGCCGTGAAGCGTGATGATGTCGAACTGGCCAAAGCTTTCATCGGCCGCGATATCGGCGAAGCTTGCCTCGCGGAGCGTCAGGTTCTTGATGCTCGCCTTACGCGCAAGGCTTGAGGCACCTGCGATGTGGGCAGGGTTGAAGTCGATGGCCACGTAATCAATCTCGGGCCGTGCGGCAGCAATGATGACAGCAGACTCGCCCTGTCCGCATCCGAGTTCGAGAACTCGCAATCGCTCGCGGTTGAAACTGGGTTCGTCAGTGCCGCGGACCAAAGCGGAGAAGGCAAGAAACGACGGCGAAAGCTCGCGGTAAAAACCAAAGCTGTAGTTGATCTCTGTGACATACCCGGCCGACCAATCTGTCAAGTGTAGATCTCCAACGACGACCAGAGGCTTGAGTAAAAATGGAAACGGCGGGCAGCGTAAACGCTGCCCGCCGCATCTATTTAAGAAGTCCCGCCAGAGCGATGGGGCTTCTTAGTGTTTTAGATGCTCACAACATCCGAGGCGTCGAGGGTACCGGTGAGACCGGTGACCTTCACCACGATGTCCGCCGCAGTGTCGTAGGTGTTGTTACCGTCGACGTTGTGGAAGATGTAGGTGTCAGTGCCGTAGGTGAACTGAGCAGTATTGCCGTCTGCCGCAGCAAAGCCAGCAACAATGCCAACCGCCGACGTAAGGTTCGCACCAGCCGTGACAACAGCCTGGTTAGCAGCAGTCAGGGTCACCACAGTTGCAGCAGCGTTGTTCTGGAAGGCGAGGATATCGACAGTGCCACCAGCCGCATTCGTACCGAGGTTGAGATCGGTAATGAAGTCAGTTGCAGCGGTTGAGGAGCTGCCAGCCACGAAGCGGAAGGTGTCGTTGCCAGCACCGCCGGTCAGGGTATCGGCACCGAAAGTATCGCCACCAGCACCGATCGTCGCGGGAGTTACTGCTGCACCCTGAGTGTTCACAGTTACCGCCGAGGCCTCGTTACCGCCAGCGTTCGCCGTACCCGTGAAGCTAGCCGTTGTGGCATCGGGCAACGGACCGGCTACCTTCGCCGTGAACGTAGCTGTTCCACCGTTATCTACAGCCGTATAGGTGGCGGCGGGAGCGGCGTTATAAGCCGCAACAAACGACGTGGTCGCCAAGGCAACAGTGGCGCCGTTACCGCCTGCAGCAGTAAAGGTAACTCCATCGAATACGATGGTTGTGGTGTCAGCAGCAGTAACAAGAGTTGCCGTGAACACTTCCGGAACAGCAGGCTGTGCAGCCACGCCGATACCGTCACCCTGAAGGGTGTCGTTACCGTCACCGCCGGAGAGCGTGTCAGCACCCGAACGACCGAAGAGGATGTCGTTGCCGACGCCGCCGCTGATGATGTCGGTAGCAGCATTGCCCGAGAGCGTGTCGTTACCAGCACCACCAGTGATGTTGACCGTAGCAGTCGTGGTGGCGTTGCCCGATGCGAAGGTCACGGCAAGATTGTCAGCCGTGTCGTTCGCGCTGTTGGCGACAATGCCCGAAGCATTGAACGAGGTGATCGCCGTCGTGGTGCTACCGGTCAGGTTGAGACCGTCGTTACCAGACAGCACGACCGAAGTTGCGTTGGCAGCGTTCAGTGCGAGCACGTCGACCGTTGCAGCGGTGTTCGTTGTTCCAGTACCAGCATCAACAGTCGACAGGTTGACCGTCTCGACGCCGGCGAGAACCACCGTACCGAAGTTGTTCGATCCGCCCGTCGCATTGCTGAGAACCACGTTGAACGTGTCAGCGGGGTTGAACACAGCGTTCGTGACGTTCGCAGCGACCGTACCAGCCGAAGCGGCATCGAGCGTCAGCGTGCCACCGGAGGTGAAGCCGTTGATCGTCTCAGTGTTACCGCCAGCAACACCGCGCGTCACGACCGAGTTGACACCATTGATGCCAGCCAGTTCGATCGTCGAGGTGGTTCCGCCAGTAGCGATGTCAAGGACGTCGAAACCGGAGAACTTGCTGTTGAACGTCGCATTGGCGCTGACAGTCGCAGCAGTAGCGGATGTCAGAGCGATGGTGTCGATTCCGTCGCCAGCGACGACCGAACCGCCCGTGCCGGTGAGGATGCCGTCAGCGTTGGTGTCGATAATCGTCAGCTTGTCGTTACCAGCGCCCAAGGTGATCGCCTTGGTGAACCCATCCGTCAGGATGATGGAGTCAGCACCTGCACCACCGGTGAAGGTCACGCCGGCGCCGATGGCGGTGCCGAGGGTGAGGCCGGCCGTGTTGGTCGAGGTGACCGACGTCAGCGCGGTAAGAGTGTTGGTCGTGAAGGTGACAGCAGCGTCGCCGGACACGTTCAGGGTGGTGGCATCGACAGCATTCAGGCCAGCGATGACGGAGGCGCGGGCAGTAGAGTTGACGTTGATGGTGGTGAAGCCATCATCGGGCGCAGCCTCAGAGTCCGTGATGATGCCCGCCGTCAGACCCTGAAGGTTCACGTTCAGGACATTGACGGTCGGAACAGCGGTCAGGTCGCCGCGGCCGATGCTGAGCGTACCACCGGTGCCGGAGAGGTTCACCGTGGTGAGCGCGCTGCTGTCGATGGAAGCGGTGCCGTAGCTGCCAAGAGCGACAGCGGAGATCGAGCCAGCAAGCGTGTTCGAGGTCGCATTGACGTCGTTGATCGTGACAGCGCCGTTGACCTTACCAGCAACAGTTGCTGAAGCGGTAGCAGCGGCATCCTGCGCGATGGTGACGGCGGTGGTTGCAGCCGTACCGGTTACAGTGACGGCACCCTGAGTGCTGGTGCTGTTCAGCGCGTTGGTGCTGGTCTCGGTCACGTTGATGACCGTGCCGCCGGTGATGGCGATATCAGCCTGATCGGCAGCGTTGCTGCTGTTGCGAACTGTGACAGTGCCGGTCGGAGCCGTCGTTGCGCCGATGACGATCTCATTGCCGCCGTTAGCGTCAGTGATCGTGGAGGTCGCATTGACGTTGATGTTCTGACCACCATTGACGGTGACAGCACCAGTCGACTGGGCGAGACCAGTAACAGTTGCGTTCACATTCGTGGTGCCGGCTGCAGTAAGCGTCGCACCGGAGACCGTGTTGGTGCTCAGGGTCGTGAGACCAGAGAAGCCAGTCGTGGTGTTGAGCGTCGCGCCGTCAGCGGTCGAGATGTTGACGTTCTCGATGGCGGTGACGGTGGCGCCGGCCGGGAGGGCGAACGAGGCCGTCTGAGCGATGTTGAGCGTGTCGACACCACCAGCGCCGTTAAGAGTGTCACCGGCGGTGAAAGCGCCCTCGCCAGCGTTGAACGTGTCGGCGGCAGCGGTGCCGGTAAAGGCAGCGCCGGAATCGAGGCCGGTCGTCAGGACGAAGTTGGTGCCACCAGCGCTCGGGCCGGACTGCACGTCGAGGTCGCCCGTGCTCGGGGAGCCGACAGCGGCGGAATCGAGGAAGGTGATGACGGCAGAAGCCTGGGCCTGAACAGCCTCAGGGGAGTTCGCAAGGCCATTGACGACCTGAGCGGGCGTGCGGGCGGTGTAGTAGGTGATCTCAGCGGCCGACGGCGAACGGTTCAGCAGGTCCTGGTAGAGGTTGGTCACGAAATCAGCCGTGACAACGCCGCCCGGGGCGCGAGCAGCGAATTCAGCGGAGCTGACGAGCTGCTGAGCGACCTGCTCGGTGTTGAAGCCCTGCTGCTTCAGCTCAAGGCCGTAGAAGCGAAGGTCAGCCTGGGTCGGCAGGCGGTTGAAGGCAGCCTCGAACAGGCGGACCACCGGGTTGGTGAAAACAACGGCTTCCTGCGACAGCTCGATCTGCTGGCGGATCTGAGCGTCCGAGACGTCGGTGCGGTTGGCGTAGAAAGCAATGGCGGCCGGCTCAGCCGGACGGAACAGAACGTTCTCGTAAATTGAATTGAGCTGTGCAGCTGTTAAGGCCATGTTCGTTCCCTTGCGGAGCAGAGAAAGCGTCGCCAGCGATTCCGCTGAAGCGTTCGATCCCTGGCGGCTCTCGACCGAGGTAGTGCGGTCGAATGGGTTTGTATTTCACGCAATAAGTCCTGTCCAGCGAATTATATAGGGCTGACGACCTGGAAATATGGGCGATGCCTCGAAGACACACGGTCAGATAAACGGCTGATTTTATTGGGGTTTTGAGAATTAATTCGATCAAACGCCCCTTTGTGTCGAATGCGAGGTTGATCCATTTTAATGCCGGGATCGCCCCGGCGGCTGACCGCTATGACCCCGCTAGCATCACGCAGCCGATGCCGTTTCATGACCCACGCGAAACGCAATAGGGGGCGATGCGATGTTCAGCTTTGCAGCCGTCCTGCACGAGCCGGCATCGCGAGAGTATGTGAGGCTGAAATTGTTCACGCGCTTTCAGCGGCTCAGAAGGAATGATTGTCCTCCTCACCGCGCGGCGCATCGACCCTGTCTAGTTCCTAAGGTCGGCGATCAAGCTGGCGCTGTTAGCAGGCATCTATATGATTGCACCCTGCAAAAGCGCTTACCATTCGCTTACCGGCGTCGACATCCGGTAAACTGCGTTTGGTGTAAGTACTTGATTTATATGGTGCTTCTGGGCAGGATTGAACTGTCGACCTCCTCATTTTCAATGAGAAGCGCCTGCCTCACGGGACAGGTCGATGGTGACGGACGACGGTTGCACGAGGGCCGCGAGATGAAGAGCCCAACGGTTTAAGGCGTCTCGCTTCTCTGTCCGATAGGACGCCCGGTTATAGATGCCCGCCACCCCGGATCGGGCGCCGCTCACATGATTGATGATCGCTTCAATGATATGCGGCGGCACGGCAAGCGACTCGGCCATCATGGTTGCCATGGTCCGTCTCAGGTCATGGAGCCGCCACGCGGGCATCTCGAAGCCTACGGCGGCGATTCGCTTATCGAGGCGTTCTTTGCTGTTTGACCACCCGGAGAAGCCGCCTTCCCCCAGCCCAAAGACGAGGGCACGGCCTTGAACGCGGGGTTTCCGTGCCAGGATTTCGAGGGCGAGAGGGGACAGCGGTACCTCATGCGGGCGCCGGTTCTTCGTCCTCGTGGCTGGCAGCGTCCAAATCCCAGCGGCGAGATCCAGTTCTGATTCTTCGAGGCCCCCTACTTCCTCCCGGCGCTGTCCCGTGAGTAGCAGCAGCCGCACCATGAGGCCGTGATCGTCGTCCCGACACGCGAGCCAAACCGCCTTCACCTCGGCTTCCGTCAGGACCCGATCGCGCGATGCCTCATTCCCGGCTGGGCGATGCGTCCCGATCACGGGGTTCGCCTCGGCAATCGCCTCCCCTATGGCCCAGGAGAAAAGCGCTGAGAGTGCGGCCCTGGCACGGGAGCCGTTGACCCGTCCGGTTTGTGCGATGACGCCAAGCTGCGCGGCTACCTCAGCGCGGCGGATGGCATTGATCGGCCGGGCATGGAGCGGAGCCCATCCCTTCAAAAGATGGCGTTCTGTCTCTTGAAACGACCTGGGGCGGAGGCGTGATTCGGCGTGTGAAAGATACAGGCGGATCACCGACTCAAGCGTGACAGCGGCGGCGGCTTTGGCGGCGACCTTTTCGGCCTGAGGATCGCTCCCCGTTTGCGCCTTGCCGAGAATGATCCGAGCCGCCTTCCGGGCCTCGTCCAGGGAAAGCGTATCCACCCGGCCGATCGTTACACGGGGCGTGCGACCGTCTGGCGTCCGGTACTGAGCCACCCACTGCCGGGCGCCTCCCGCGTTGACCTTGATCCCAAATCCTCTGAGCGCGTCGTCCCACGCGAGGATGAAAGCCTTCCCTTCCGGCACAATAAGGGCTTCGAGCGTCTGCCTGTTGAACCGCATCGGTCTGCTTTCTGGAAAGCGCCTGGAAAGCAGACCAGTGACCACGGATGGCGTTTTATGGCAAGCTGAGTCTGAGGGTCCCTACGCAAAATCAGTAGCTTAGACTGCTTCTGACACCTCCTGGAAAGCAGATTTCACTGATTGTGGATCTGGGGGTCCCCCGTTCGAGCCGGGGCGGTGGTACCATCAATTTTGTTGAGAGTCCGGAAGGGGTTGGCGCTGCGCCAGCCCCTTTTTCCGTTGCAGCCGGTCCGTGTCGGGATGGGCCGCTTCCGCTCGGGACGCGGTCCCGATCGCCGGTGGGATCGGACATGCGGACGGCGTTCGCGCCGGTGCCGTGGCGGCCGGGCGAACCCGCATGGGGCGCCCGGTCCATCGCCGACCGGCTCGGCCGGCCCTTACGACAGGCGGCGGACCAGCGTCCGTTCCATGATCAGTCCGATGGTTAGGGACCCGAACCCCAAACCGAGCACGTAGAGATAGTCGACCTCCACGCCGAGCGACGGATAGTATCCGAGCCGGACCCATTCGATGATCTGAACCATCGGATTCCATTTCATGATGGAATAGATTTCGGGTCCGAAAAAGTGCGGTAGAAAATACAACCCCGAGGTCAGATAGAACGAGATCGTGACGAGGATGTAGCCGATCTGCCATCCGGGAAAGAACGACAGAATTCCGACGTTGATGGCGCCGACGCCGAGGCCCAGGAGCAGCGCGGCGCAATATCCGCCGATGGCCATGATCGGCGTATCCGGGATCGGGTCGACGCCGACACAGATCAGAATGAAGAAGATGACGATGAGTCCCGTAAAGCCCTTGACGGTTTCCACGATGAATCGTGCGACGATGAGATCGAAGAGCTTGACTTGGGGGTAGTATGTCAGCGGCTTGCTGGAGACGATCGCCTTCATCGCCTCACGGGACGTATATTGAAACACCAGGGCCGGGACCGCCCCGGTGGAAATGAACAGGACGACGCTGTCCCCCAGAGGGGACGGCATGCCCCGGAACGCCATGATCGCGACGATCACGAAGATGTGGGAGACCGGCCACATGACGACCACGAAGTAGCCCCAGTACGAGGCGCCGAACCGGGTTCGCATGTCGCGCAGCATCAGCGCGTGAACGACGTTCACGTAGACGTCCCAGTCGCTCCGCTGCGGATGGTCTTTGGCTTGGAACTCGGACATGCGGGATCTCGGTCGCCTCGGCGGTTCCGGATGAATAAGCCGAGAACTGGTCGAAAATGCGCGTCGCCGGGGACTGGCGATCAGTACCAGCCGCGCGCGATGGCAGAGAGCACCCAGAGGTCGCGCTGCGTCGGTCTGCCGAGCCCCACCCCGCTCTCCTTCAGCCGTCGCGCCTCCCGCTGGAGGCGCAGCTCATGACACATCGCCCTGACGTGGCGCAGCACGGAGAGTTGGAGCGGCCACGGCGCGGCGGGTGGGAGCCGCCAGCCGTTGCGCTCCCCGTCCCGTCGCCAGGCGGCATCGCAGTCGGCCCGTGTTCGCGTTTCCATCCCGGACCTCACACCCGGGGACCGCCGCACACCCGTTTCTGCGCGACCACGACGATCGACGGCCGGACGCCCGAATGCTTTTCAATTCTGGAGATTTCGACGCCTCGACGGCGACGCGACAGCATCGACCGAGGTCGCGATGCGCGCGTGGGCTCAAGGGAGTCAGAACGATGTCCGAACGATCCCGCCATGGGTTCGCCGAACCCGTGAGACCTGATTGAGGAAGCCATGAACCCGTCCAAGCGATCCGCGCTCGTCGGAGTTGATGGTGGGCACTACAGGGTTCGAACCTGTGACCCCTACCATGTCAAGGTAGTGCTCTACCGCTGAGCTAAGCGCCCTCACCGGCGGCGTTCCCCGCCGGTGAGGGGGGCTATAGCTTCTGGTTTTGGGGTGCGCAAGCGCAAAGGCGGCTTCGCATCGCGCGGCGCGATCCATTTTTCTGCGCCGATCCGGAAAGTAGGCTAAGGGCCGGGGCCGGCAGCCCAGGGGGCGGTCTCCCGTCGGGGCCTCAATCCCTGGGGGCCTGAATCTTCGGGGAGCAGAGATCCTTGGGGAGCAAAGATCCTCGGGGCCCGAAATCCCCGGGGGGCCGGGCACGCGAGCAACGGTGAGGAATGCGGTTCTACGTCGATCACGACCTGGGCGATGAGATCCGATGCTGGGTGGTCCCGGACAACCCCCTGGCGATCAGTCGCGTCTTCGTCTCCGTGGAGGGGCGCCGGGTCGCCGAAGTGCCGGCCACCATCACGGATGACGGCATCCGGGCCAACGGCTGGCACTCCACCGGGCAATGCGTCTTCCGGCTGACCCCGGAGGAGGTGCCGGGGCTCGCGGAGGCGCGGCGGGTCGAGGTCTACGACACCGACACCAACGTTCTCATCTACCGGCGCATCCGCCAGGACGGGATCCGGACGGGCAAGGTGCTGCTCGTCGACACCAGCATCGTGCCGGAGACCCGCATCCCCTCGGCCCTGTTCGACCGGTTCCAGCAGAGCTACCTCGGCATCGGGCGCCTGTCCGACGAGGTGCTGCGGGTGCTGTTCGAGAGCCCGTGGCTGGCCTCGTCCTTCCTGTCCGGCGCCATCGTCGTGCCGCGCTACGAGGGATTCTTTGCGAGCGAGGGCTTCCTCACGACGGCCCTGGTCCACGACCCCTACACCGAGATGGCGACCCGCCTGCTCTGGCTGAAGGCCCGCACCGCCGTGGCCGCCGACCCCGGGCAGGCCTGGCGCCTCGGCCGCCTCGCCGAAGCGGCGGATTTCGCCGGCGACTACGATTACGACGACCCGAAGAGCCTCAAGCGCTTCTTCCGGATGATGCCGGAGCCGGCCTACCGCCTGCTCTACAATCCCCTGGCCCGCCAGTTCGGCACCAAGCTGCCCGACGACCGCATGACCCCCGGCAATTCCATCGTCGCCATCGAGATCCTGGCCCGCGTCGGCGTCGTCGGCCACCGCGACTTCTACGAGGCCTTCGCCACCACCCTGTTCGACCGCCTCGGGATCGAGGCCGTCGTGCCCGAGCCCGAGCCGATTTCCGAGACGGTCCTGGCCCTCGCCGCGCGCCTGCGCGGCCTGCGGGTGGCCCAGGACATGCTGGTGTTCGACGTCGCCATGGCGGACGCCGTGCGCGATGCCGTCGCCAAGGGCTGGACCGTCTGAGCATGGCGCAGGACACGGTCGCGACGCCGTCGGCCCGCCTGCCCGGCGGCACGCGGGCCTTCGCCGCCGAGGGGAGCGCCCTGCGCCTCGATCTCACCGGGGCTGGCCTCGGCGGCGCCTGGGTGACGATCCGGTTCTCGGACACGGGCAGCGGCGGGATCGCCCGCCTCCTGATCACCCAGCTCTGCGCGGACCGGCAGGGCGCGGTCCTGTCGGAAGAGGCGTTGGGCGGCGACGGGTTCGCCTGGACCGGGCGCCTGCCCGAGGGCGTCAGCGCCCTGGTCCTCTCGCCCCTGGCGCCGGGCCGGCCCTTCGCCCTCGCGGAGTTCTCGATCCGCCGGCGCGGCCGCCTCGCCCTCACGGCCCGCGCGGCCCTGCGGCACCCGACTTCGACCGCCCGCGCCGTGTACTGGCGCTGCCTCGGCCTGAAGGTGCGCGGGCGCGGCCTGCTCACGGCTGCGCTCGGCCATCGCCGGGGCACCGGGTATCCCGCCTGGATCCGGCGTTTCGACACCCTCGACGGCGCCGAACGGGCCCGCCTGCGCGCCGAGGCCGCCGCGTGGCCGGACCCGCCCCTCATCTCGATCCTGATGCCGGTCCACCACCCCGCCCCGGCGGTACTGGAGGCGGCCCTGCGCTCGGTCCGGGCGCAGCTCTCTCCGCACTGGGAACTCTGCGTCGTCGACGACGCCTCCACCGACCCCGCCGTGGCTGGGCGTCTCGCGGCCCATGCGGCGGCGGACCCGCGCATCCGGGTGATGCGGCGCGCCGTCAATGGCCATATCGCGCGGGCCACCAACGATGCCCTCGCCATGGCGCGGGGGGGCTACGTCGCCTTCCTCGACCATGACGACGTCCTCTCCGAGACCGCCCTGTTCCACGTCGGCACCACCGTGCGCGCCGATCCCGGCCTCGTCCTGATCTACAGCGACGAGGACAAGATCGACGGGCGCGGGCGCCGCTTCGAGCCCCACTTCAAGTCGGGCTTCGACCGCGAACTCCTGTACGGGCAGAACTACATCAACCACCTCACGGTGGTGCGGACGGCCGACTTGCGGGCCCTCGGCGGCCTGCGCCCCGGCTTCGAGGGCAGCCAGGACCACGACCTGCTCCTGCGCCTCACCCGCGGCCTCGCGCCGGAGCGCGTGCGCCACATCCCGAAGGTGCTCTATCACTGGCGTGCCGCCGGGGGCTCCGGCACCTTCTCCGACCGGGCGCTGGCGCAGGCCGAAGCCGCGCGCCTGCGCGCCCTGGCGGAGGTGGCGGCGGCTTTCGGCGCCCGGGCCGAACGGGGACCGCTGGGTTTCAACCGCCTCGTGCGGCCCCTGCCCGATCCGGCCCCGCGCGTCTCCGTCATCATACCGACCCGCGACCGGGCCGAACTCCTGGGGACGGTCCTCGATGGCCTGTTCGCCGCGACGGACTACCCGGACCTCGAGGTCGTCGTGGTGGACAACGACAGCCGCGAGGCCGCCACCCGTGCCCTGTTCGCGCGGTATGCCGGGGAGAGGCGCCTGCGGGTCCTGCCCGTGCCGGGACCGTTCAATTTCTCGGATCTGTCGAACCGGGGGGCGGCCGCCGCCACGGGCGCGGTGCTGCTGTTCCTCAACAACGACGTCGAGATCGTCGAGCCCGGCTGGCTCACCGAGATGGTCTCCATCGTCCTCGACCCCGGCGTCGGGGCGGTGGGCGCCAAGCTGCTCTATCCCGACGGAACCCTCCAGCACGGCGGCATCGTCCTCGGCATCGGCGGGGTCGCGGGCCACAGCCACCTCGGCCTGCCGGGCGCCGAGCCGGGCTACTTCGCCCGGATGGTGCTGACGCAGGAGGTCTCCGCCGTCACCGGGGCGTGCCTCGCCGTGCAGGCCGATGTCTTCGCGGAGGTCGGCGGGTTCGATGCCGAGCACCTCGCCGTCGCCTTCAACGACGTCGACCTGTGCCTGCGCCTGCGCGGGGCCGGCTACCGCAACGTCTGGACGCCGCATGCCCGCCTCGTCCACCACGAGTCGAAGAGCCGCGGTCCCGAGGATACGCCGGAGAAGCGGGCCCGGTTCGAGGCCGAGACCCGGGTGATGCAGGCCCGCTGGGAGCCCCAGCTCCGGGCCGACCCGTACTACAATCCCAATCTCGCGCGCGGGTCGGCACATTTTCGCCTGTGATCCGCCCCGGCCCGCTCTCCGACGCGGTGGAGACCGGTTCGTTGCAGGAAGGGATCACACCGGCTCCGGCCGATCGGGACCCGCGGCCGCGTGCCCGTGAGAGTTGATGTTGCAGTGCGGTGACACTTCGACGCATTCGGTCCGGTCACGCCCTGCAGGCCGACGACGATCCCGCGCCCTGTGTGTCTTGGACGTGACAGGCCTGCCTTGGAATTGCTTAAAGTCGGGATGATAAACCGGCCCGAGGCCGTGGAAGCGGCGCCGCCCGCGGGTCGTGGGCGACGGGGTCTGCCCCCGATCCGATCCACGAGGGCCACCGGGAAGCACATGGCATCTTTTCGCAAGTCGAGTCCGGATTCCAAGTCGATGTCCCAAGACGCGGCCGCCGTGCCGTCCCGGTCGCGTCCGCCCTCGGTCGTTCGCGACGCCTGATCTGTTCCGGGGCCGGTTTCGTATCCGGTCCCCGCGGCCGTTCCCGACCGGAACCGGGCCGTTCCTCGATGAAGACGCGCAGCGGGATCGTCAGTCCTTGCGCGAGCCTCGCCCGCCCCCTCCCCCGTGTGTTGGACACCGTCGTGGTGCCATACTAAGGGTCGGGCGGATTGCCCGGCCCCTTCCCGGGGCCGGTCTCGTTCCCCGTTCAAGAGCGTGTGCGAATCGAACGTGACTCAACGTACAGACATCGCGATCATCGGTCGTGCCTGCCGCCTCCCGGGTGCCTCGAACGTCGAGGGTCTGTGGCAGCTCCTGACGGAAGCCCGCTGCGCGGTCGGCCAGATTCCGGAAGATCGCTGGTCCCTGAGCCGGTTCGGGCATCCCCGCGCCCAGGAGCGCGGCAAGAGCTACACCTGGTCGGCGGGCATCCTCGACGAGATCTGGTCGTTCGATCCGGGCGTGTTCGGCATCTCGCCCCGCGAGGCCGAGCAGATGGACCCGCAGCAGCGCCTGCTGCTCGAACTCACCTGGGAAGCCCTGGAGGATGCCGGCCTGCGTCCCTCGGCCGTGGCCGGCACCCAGATCGGCGTGTTCGTCGGCGCGTCGTCCCTCGATTACGGCAACCTGCGCATCCTCGACACCGCCTCGGGTGACGCCTACGCCGCCACCGGCAACACCCTCTCGATCCTGTCGAACCGCATCTCCTACATCTACGACCTGAAGGGCCCGAGCTTCACCGTCGACACGGCGTGCTCGTCCTCCCTCGTCGCCCTGGATTCGGCGGTGGCCGCCATCGCCAGCGGCCGGATCGACACCGCCGTCGTGGCCGGCGTCAACCTGCTGGCGAGCCCGTTCAACTTCATCTGCTTCTCCAACGCGCAGATGCTGTCGCGGCGCGGCCTGTGCAGCGCGTTCTCGGCCCAGGCCGACGGCTACGTCCGCTCCGAGGGCGGCGTCGTCCTCGTGCTGCAATCGGCGAAGGCGGCCGCCCGCGACGGCAACACCGTGCGGGGCGTCATCGCGGCGAGCGGCGTCAATTCGGATGGCCGCACCACCGGCATCTCGCTCCCCTCGGGCTACGCGCAAGGGGCGCTCCTGGAGCAGGTCTACCGCGACGCCGAGATCGACCTCGACAAGGTCGTCTTCGTCGAGGCGCACGGCACCGGCACCCCCGTGGGCGACCCCATCGAGGCCGGCGCCATCGGCGGCAAGCTCGGAAAACCCCGCCGCGAGCCCCTGCCCATCGGCTCCATCAAGAGTAACATCGGCCACACCGAGCCGGTCTCCGGCCTCGCCGGCCTGCTCAAGGCGAGCCTCGCCCTGGAACACGATTTCGTGCCGGCCTCCCTGCACGCCGCCGAGCTCAACCCCGACATTCCCTTCACCGACCTCAACCTGTCGGTGCTGAACAAGCCGCTGGCCATTCCGCGCGGCAGCGCCGAGCGCTTCGCCGGCGTCAACTCCTTCGGTTTCGGCGGCACCAACGCGCACATCGTCCTCACCGACGGCGCCCGCGTCGCCGCCAAGGCCGAGACCACCCGTGCGCCCGAGATCCTGCTGCTGTCGGCCCAGAGCCGCGCCGCCCTCAACGAACTCGCCCTCGACTACGCCGAGCGCTTCGACGGCGCCAAGCCGGCCGAGATCGCCCGCATCGCCGCCGCCGCCGCCCATCGCCGCGAGCGCCTGTCGTCGCGCTTGGCGATATCCCTCGACGCCGACCTGCCGATGGCCCTGCGCGCCGTCGGCGAGGCCGAGGACACCGACGCCGCCCTCATCGGCACCGCCATCGACCGGTCGGCCGAGGTCGCCTTCGTCTATTCGGGCAACGGCAGCCAATGGGCCGGCATGGGCCGCGAGGCCTACGAGGAGAACGCGGTCTTCCGCGCCGCCTTCGATCGTATCGACACCCTGTTCCTCAAGCTTTCGGACTGGTCCCTCAAGGAGGCCCTGTTCGCCGAGGACCTCGACGAGCGCCTCGTCCTCACCCGTGTCTCCCAGCCCCTGATCTTCGCCATCTCCAGCGCCTCGACCACGGCCCTGCGGGCCCGTGGCCTCCACCCGAAATACGTGCTCGGCCACAGCGTCGGCGAGATCGCGGCGGCGGAAGCCGCCGGCATCCTCAGCCTCGAGCAGGCCGTGAAGGTCATCTTCTTCCGCAGCCAGCACCAGGAATCGACGCGCGGCCTCGGCACCATGGCGGTGCTGCTGGCACCCGCCGACGAGATCGAGCTGTTTCTGCAGGACTACCCGACCCTCGACATCGCCGCCTACAACAGCCCCAAGGCCATCACGGTCGCGGGTCCGGTCAAGGACATCGACGCCGCCATGAAGGCGCTCGCGCGCAAGCGTCGGCGCGGGCGCAAGCTCGACCTCGAATACCCGTTCCACGGCCGGCTCATGAACCCGACCGAGAAGCCGCTCCTGCGCGACCTCGCCGGCCTCAAGCCCCATGCCGCCACCACCGCCATGGTCTCCACCGTGACTGGCACGGTGCTGTCCGGTTCGGAATTCGGCGCCAGCTACTGGTGGCGCAACATCCGCGAGCCCGTGCGCTTCGCCCAGGCCGTGCAGGAAGCCACCCGCCAGGGGGCCCGCGTCTTCGTCGAGGTCGGTCCCCGCGCCACCCTGCTGTCGCATATCGGTGACGCCATCGAGCCCCTCGGCATCGAGAACGCCACCATCGGCGTCCTCCACCGCAAGCAGGCCGGTGGCGATCCCATCGCCCGCACCGTGGCCGCCGCCCTCGTCCAGGGCGCGGCCGTCGACGAGACCACGGTGTTCGGCCAGAACCCGAAGGGCGACGTGTCCCTGCCGCTCTATCCCTGGCAGCGCCGCTCCTTCCGCCTCGCCGAGACCTCCGAGGGCGTCGGCGCCACGACGCCGCGCACCTATCACCCCCTCTACGGCGCGCGCGTCACCGTGGACGGCCTCGAATGGCACGGCCACGTCGACATCGCCACGGTGCCGGAACTCGACGATCACCGCATCGACGGGCAAGCGATCCTGCCGGGCGCGGCCTTCATCGAGATGGCGCTCGGCGTCGCCCGCGAGGTCATGCGCAGCGACACCGTCGTGCTCGCGGAATTCGAGATCCAGTCGCCCATGGTGTTCGGCGAGGAATCCCTGCGCGAGGTCATGGTCCGGGTCTCGGGCTCCGGCAACGGCATCCAGATCCTGAGCCGGCCGCGCCTGACCCAGGCCGCCTGGCAGCTCCACGCCGCGGCCAAGATCGTCGACGGCACCTTCCAGCCGCCCGCGCGCCAGGACATTCCCGAGCCGGGCGAGCAGGCGGTGGACGGCGAGGCCCTCTACCGCATCGCCGCCGCCTCCGGCCTCGGCTTCGGCCCGAGCTTCCGTCAGGTCGCCCTGTCGGCGCGCATCGACGAGACCACCATCGTCTCCGACCTCGTCCCGGCCGAGGCCGACGCGCGTTTCGGCCTCGTGCCGGCGCGCCTCGACTCGTGCTTCCACGGCCTGATCCTGCTGTTCGCCGGTCTCATGGGCGAGGGCTCGACCAAGGCCTACGTGCCCGTGCGCTTCGGCGAGATCCGCCTCGTCCGACCCGGCGCCGTCATCGCCCGGGCGATGATCCGGACCCGCCGCGCCAACGAGCGCAGCATCCTGGCCGACTTCACCCTGGTGGATGAAGAGGGCGAGGTCATCGCCACCCTGCGCGAGGGCCGGTTCCAGGCCCTGCGCACCAAGAACGCCAACGAGCTGGCCGCCTACGCCATCGCCCAGCGGGCCGAGCTCGCCACCGAACCCACGGCGATCCCCCTCGATCGCCGCCAGCGCATCGCCGATGCCGTCCGGCCCCAGGCCAAGGCGGCCTTCGCCGCCGCCGAGGCCCCCCTCGCCCCCGGCCACCTGCTGCTGGAAGGCTGGGCCACCTCCATGGCCTACCGCCTGGCGGAGGGCCTGCAGCGCTCCGGCACCGTCGCCATCGACGAGCGCGTGCCCGAGGCCATGCGGCCCTGGCTCCTGAACGCCCTCCTGGCCCTGGAGAGCAGCGGCCTCGCCACCCTCGACGGCGAGCGCTGGACCCTGCGCAAGGACGTAACCCTGCCGGCGCCCGACGAGATCATGCGCTGGATCGCCGCCGATCACCCCGATCTCTCGGCCGAGCTCGTGCTCACCGCCGATATCGGCGCCCTGGTCGGTCGCCTGCTCGCCGGCGACCTCGTCCACGCCCCGACCCTGTCGCAGAACGCGCTGGACGCCTTCACCCTGCGCAGCGCCTCGGCCCGCGCCTCGGCCGACGTCATCGCCCGGATCGTCGAGTCGGGCAGCGCCGCGCTCCCCCGCGACCGCGCCCTGCGGGTGCTCCAGGTCGGCTTCGGCCCCCTGTCGGCCCAGGCCGCCGCCTTCGCCGACGGCATCGAGGCGCAGCTCTCGGTGTTCGAGGCCGACCGGCGCCTGGCCGAGCGCGCCCGCCTCGCCCTGCCCCGCGGCGTCACCGTCATCGAGGACGCGGCCGAGCTCACCCCCGGCGGCTTCGACGCGATCCTCGCCAGCGACGTGCTCCACCGCGCCGAGCCCGGAATCCTGCAGCAGGTGGCCGATGCCCTGGCCACCGGCGGCTTCCTCATCGCCGTCGAGCCCGGCGCCTCCCTGTTCCGCGACCTTGTCTTCGGCCTGACGCCCGACTGGTTCGACGTCACCGGCGACATGCCCATGGGGCGGCTCGACGACATCACCGGCTGGCAGCGGTCCCTCAGCGACACCGGCCTCGTCCGGGTCGCCGTCGATCGCGCGGTCTCCGACAACGGCGACGACCTCCTGTTCATCGCCGAGGCGCCCGTGCGGGCCCGGCCCGCCGCCGGACAGACTTTTGCGTTCGTCATCGGCTCGCACGATGCCTACGCGGCCGAGACCGCGTCGTCCCTCGCGACCCTGCTGGTCGCGGGCGGCGTCCACGTCTCGATCATCCTCGATTCCGAGCAGTCCCTGCTCGAGCTCGAGCGCGAAACCCCCGACACGGTGGTGTTCCTGGCCGGGGCCTTCAACACCGAGGGTCCGGCCGCGGACCGCCTGCGCGACCGCTGCCTCAGCCTGAAGCGCTGCGTCGAGCACCTCGGCAGCCGCCAGACCCGGCTCTGGGTGGTCTGCCCCGGCGCCACCCGCGACGACGGCGACGCCAACGGCTCCGTCGAGGCCGGCGTCTGGGCCTTCACCCGGACCCTCGCCAACGAGGTCGCCAACCTCGACGTGCGCCGCATCGACCTGACCGACACCCTCACCACCAAGCTCGCCGCCGAGCGCCTGCGCGACCTCATCCTGTCGGGCACCGCCGAAACCGAGATCATCCTCGATCCCGACCAGACCCGGGTCATCCGGTTCTCGCCGGGCCAAGCCGCGCGGCGGCCCGCCGCCGACGCGGTGCCGGCCCCCGCCGCCCGCCTGGAGCGCAGCAACACCGGCGGCCTCAACGAGATGGCCTGGGGCCCGGCCGAGCGCCGCGTCCCCGGACGCGGCGAGGTCGAGATCGCCGTCGAGGCCACCGGCCTCAATTTTCGCGACGTGCTCTGGGCCCTGTCGATGCTGCCCGAGGAGATCCTGGAGGACGGCTTCGCCGGTCCGCGCCTGGGCCTCGAAGTCGCCGGCCGCGTCCTGTCCATCGGCAAGGGGGTCAGCGCCTTCAAGGTCGGTGATCGCGTCGTCGCCTTCGCGCAGTCGGGCTTCTCGACCCACATCGTCGTGCCCGAGCTCGTGGTGGCGCCGAGCCCCCCCGGCCTCGATGCGCAGGCCGCCGCCACCGTGCCCGTCGCCTTCCTCACGGCCTATTACGGCCTCGTGAGCTGCGCCCGCCTGCGCCGCGGCGAGTGGGTCCTCGTCCATGGCGGCGCCGGCGGTGTCGGCCTCGCCGCCCTGCAGATCGCCAAGCTCAAGGGCGCCCGCGTCATCGCCACGGCCGGGTCGCGCGAGAAGCGCGCCCTGGTCAAGGCCCTCGGCGCCGAGCACGTCCTCGACTCGCGCTCGCTCGCCTTCGTCGACGATGTCCGCCGCATCACCGGCGACGGCGTCGGCGTGGTCCTGAACAGCCTGTTCGGCGAGGCGATGGAGCGCAGCCTCAACTGCCTCAAGCCGTTCGGCCGCTTCATCGAACTGGGCAAGCGCGACTACGTCGCCAACACCCATATCGGCCTGCGCCCGTTCCGCCGGAACCTGTCCTATTTCGGCGTCGACCTCGATCAGGTGCTGCAGCACCAGGGCGAGGACGGGGCGCGCCTGTTCCGCGAGGTCATGGCCCTGTTCAACGAGGGCGGCCTAAAGCCGCTCCCGTACCAGCCCTTCACCTCCGACGAGGTCTCGGACGCGTTCCGGCTCATGCAGCAATCGGGACACGTCGGTAAGATCGTCATCGCGCCGCCGAAGGCCGGCAGCGTGATGATGGCGCAGAGCTCGACCTTCGCCATCGCGCCGGACGGCGTCCACCTCGTCACCGGCGGCCTCGGCGGCTTCGGACTGGAGGCCGCGCGCTGGCTCGCCGACCGGGGCGCCAGGCGCATCGTACTCGTCGGCCGCAAGGGCGCCGAGGGCGACGAGGCCAAGGCCGTCGTGGCCGAGCTGACGGCCCGCGGCATCGACGTCCAGGCCAAGGCCTGCGACATCACCAGCCGCAAGGCGGTGGATGCCCTGCTGGCGGACGTGGAGCGCGGCGGGCAAAAGCTCGCCGGCGTGATCCACGGCGCCATGGTGCTGCAGGACGGCCTCATCGCCAACATCGACGCGGCGGCCCTCGACACGGTCATCCGCCCGAAGGTCATCGGCGCCGAGCACCTCGACGCGGCGACGCGCTCGCGAAAACTCGACTACTTCGTGCTGTTCTCCTCGGCCACGACCTTCATCGGCAATCCCGGCCAGGGCTCCTACGTCGCCGCCAACGGCTTCATGGAGGGGCTGGCCCGCCGCCGGCGTAAGCTCGGCCTGCCGGCGCTCGCCGTCGCCTGGGGCGCCATCGGCGATGTCGGCGTCCTCGCCCGCAACCGCGCCGTCATGGAGACCCTGGCCGGCCGCGTCGGCGTCACGCCCATGGACGCCCGCCACTGCCTCGACCTCATGGCCGATGCCCTGGAGGGCCAGGGCAGCAGCACCGACGACGCCGTCGTCGCCATCGCCTCCATGCACTGGGGCAAGGCCCGCGAGCGCCTCGCCACCATGAAGAGCCCGAGCTACGCCGACCTCGGCTCGGACCAGCAGATGGAAGCCGGCACGGTGGCGGCCATCAACATCGGGACGCTGCTCAAGACCCAGGACATCGACACGGTGCGCAAGACCGTGGCCGACGCCATCGTCGAGGACATCGCCCGCATCCTGCGCCTGCCGAAGGACGACATCAGCCGCGTCCGCCACCTTTCGGAGATCGGCCTCGATTCGCTCATGGGCGTCGAGCTCGGGGCCAGCCTGCAGGAGCGCTTCGCCCTGGAGGCGCCGCCCTCCGGCATCTCGTCGGGGCTCACGGTCAACGAGCTCACCGAGACCCTGATCCAGTCGATCTCGGCCCCCGTGGACGAAGCGGCGGCCGCCGTGATGAGCCTCGCCCAGCGCCACGCCAGCGAGGGCGTGGATGTCAGGACCCTCGAACCGTTCCACGCGCTGGTCGAAGAGAACAGCCTCGTCATCAAGGAAATCCTGCCGTGACCAAGCCCGCGAGACCGGACGGCGGGCGCGCGGCGCTCGCAGGATTCGTCACCAACCGCCTCGGCCGCAACGCCAACCGGCCGGCCCCGGCGCGCGCACCCGCGCGCCCGGCCGGCGACCCGTCGGTGCAGAACTTCGAGACCCTGCCGGGCTACCGCGAGCTGCGCCTGCAGCGCTCGGCCGCCGACCTCATCGGGCTGGGCAACCCGTTCTTCCGGGTCCACGAGACCCGGGCCGGCGCCAACACCCGCATCGCCGGCAAGAGCTTCATCAACTTCTCGTCCTACGACTACCTCGGCCTCAACGGGCACCCGGACGTGAACGCCGCCGCCGCCAAGGCCATCGAGGATTTCGGAACCTCGGCCTCGGCGAGCCGCATCGTGGCGGGTGAGCGCCCGGGCCATCTCTCCCTGGAGAAGGCCCTGGCCGACCATTACGACACGGAGGCCTGCGTGGTGATGGTGAGCGGGCACGCCACCAACGTCACCACCCTCGGCGCCCTGATGGAGCCGGGCGACGTGATCTTCCACGATTCCCTCAGCCACAACAGCATCGTCACCGGGGCGCAGCTCTCGGGGGCGCAGCGCCGCTCCTTCGCCCACAACGATCTCGACGCCCTCGAGACCCTGCTGGGCGCCACCCGCCACGAGCACCGCCGGGCCCTCATCGTGGTCGAGGGCCTCTACAGCATGGACGGCGACGCGCCGGACCTCGCCGCCCTCGTCACCCTGAAGCAGCGCTACGACGCCTGGCTGATGGTCGACGACGCCCATGGCCTCGGGGTGCTCGGCCGCACCGGCATCGGCCTCGCCGAGCATTGCGACGTCGACCCGCACGGGGTCGACATCTGGATGGGGACCCTGTCGAAGACGCTGTCCACCTGCGGCGGCTACATCGCCGGCCCGGCGGCGCTCATCGAGTACCTGAAGTGCACGGCCGGCGGCTTCATCTACAGCGTCGGCCTGTCCCCGCCGCTGGCCGCCGCCGCCGAGGCGGCCCTGGCGATCATGCATGCCGAGCCCCACCGGGTGGAGCGCCTGCGCCAGAACGGAAACCTGTTCCTGGCCTGCGCCAAGAAGCACGGCCTCGACACCGGCACGAGCCTCGGGCTCGCGGTGATTCCCGTCATCGTTGGCGATTCGCTGAAATCCGTGACCCTGTCGGACCGGCTGTTCAAGCGCGGCATCAACGTGCAGCCGATCATCCACCCGGCCGTGCCCGAGCGGGCCTCGCGCCTGCGCTTCTTCATCACCTCCGAGCACACGCCCGAGCAGATCCGCGAGACCGTGGACGCGGTGGCCGAGGAACTGCACGAGATCGAGAAGGGCGGCTCGCTCATCGAGCAGCTCATGTCGAAGCGCGGCAAGCCGTAGGCCGCACGGCACCCTCCGCAGACATGGAAACGGGCCCGCGAGGGCCCGTTTTTCGTTGGCGATCCCGGTCCCCGTTCTACCGGCCGACGGCGTAGATCGACGCGCCTGCGGCGACGGGTGCGGTGACGGTCGAGAAGACCGAGAGCACCTTCTGGACCTCGGTGAAGGGGGCGTTGGAGACGTAGACGAGGTCGCGGTTGCGCATGCGGAAGGCCTGGGTGAGGAACAGGCTGTTGGGG